>NZ_LBMX01000083.1:0-44829 GCF_001010885.1 Clostridium sp. C8
GTCACTCCCGTTGCTCCTGTTACCCCGGTTGCTCCTGTTGTTCCTGTTGCTCCAGTACTACTTATATTATCTTTTACGATTACCATTGTAGCTTTTACTGGAACTATTGTAGAATAAAATGCTGTCCCATTACTCAAATTTATTAGTGACATTGTTACAGGTTCTGATATAACATCTATTATACCTATTCCTACAACCTCTCCTGTTTTAATTGGAGAATTACCTTCTAAAAGATCTCCCTGTGATGATGATAGTGCAAAAATTGCTCCATTAGTAGAACTTACTGATTGAGTTGCTACCCACCAATTAACAACATATCTTCCAACTTCATTAAATGTTATTGCACCTGTTGCACTATTGTAAGATATATTACCTGATGAATATACAACCGATTCAAATAATACATTTTCTCCATCTATCACACTTCCGGTAGATAATCTTTCTATTTGTAAAATAATATTACCCATCTTAACCTCCTCTGCATAATATTAGATATTTTATAAAGCTACCTCTGTAATTACTATATTTGCTTGTATTGGAGTATTTCCATACATAACAGTAGCGCCAGTATTATTAATTAATCTTACTGTTGATGGAATTGATGAAATAGTTATTAGTGCACTTCCATTTAACTGCCCAGTTACTATTGGAGATACACTTGGTATTACACCACCACCATTGACTTGTAAATCAAATCTAACAAAGGTAGATGGTTCTGCTCCATCTGTAGCAATCCACCAAGTCACATAGTAGTTTCCTGTAGCATTAATAGTAAATTCACCAGTAGCTGAATTATAGCTAATATTAGAGCTTTGATCATTAAAATTATTAAACAATACAGTTGCTCCATTTAAAATTGTGCTTGCACTTCTACCTAGAAGTTGTGCACTTATTCCTCTTAGCTGCATTGCAGCTCCGGTTGCACCTGTTGCTCCTTGTGGGCCTTGTAGCCCTTGTGGACCTTGTAGTCCCTGTACTCCCTGCGGTCCTTGTACTCCTTGTACTCCTTGTGGTCCCTGTGGCCCTTGTGCACCTGTTGCTCCCGTTGCTCCTGTTACTCCTTGTATTCCCTGTGGACCTTGTACCCCAGTTGCTCCTGTTAGCCCTTGAATTCCTTGTGGCCCTTGAATTCCTGTTGCTCCTGTTGCTCCTGTTGCTCCTGTTGGTCCTTGAATTCCTTGTGGACCTTGAATTCCTGTTGCTCCTGTTGGTCCTTGAATTCCTTGTGGGCCCTGTAAACCTTGCACCCCTTGAATTCCTTGTACTCCTTGAGGTCCTTGAATCCCTTGAATTCCTTGTACTCCTTGAGGTCCTTGAATCCCTTGAATTCCTTGTACTCCTTGAGGTCCTTGAATCCCTTGTACTCCTTGTGGTCCTTGTGGGCCTGTTGGTCCTGATATTGGTGTGTAGCTTATACTTAAATATGGCCAATTATTACTCCTACTTGATGCAAAATATACATTCCCTTGTGAACAACTTATTGCTATGGTCAAACCATAGTTTGGGAATATTCCATTAATCCATCCTACTACTAACTCTCTTATATTAATACTAATATAATTTTTAATATCACTATTTCTAATTGTTCTGTTTATTCCAGTATATACAACTCTAGGTGCTGTAGCAGCTGTAACTATATTCACATTATAGTCTTGTAAATTTCTATATATTTTTAAATTTATACTGTTACAATTTATAAAACATGCAGACGTAATAAATAGATTCAAATTACTATCAACGATATAAATTGGTTCGTTAAATTCGTTAAAATTAAATTTTATTAAAGTTCTAAATTCTCCTGATAAATTCATGCATTTATCGCGGTGGTATCCTACTGCTAAAAAAGGTAAAGCAGAAAAATTTCTGTTTTTTAATCCACTAAAAATAAAAGTATCATCTGAGGTATATATATTTCTATAAAGCAATTATAGCACCTCCTAATCATTTGCTTATTACATAATATTCATAAGTCATAATATGTTTACAAATTGTGATACTTTTTAATCTTTATAATTTTATACTTTCATAAATCTTCATTCTTAAACAAAAAATGTCTTATTGATGATAAAGTTTTATACATCAATAAGACATTTTTTATTAATTAATTGATAATTTTATTGCTCCTGTCGGACATTTTTTAGTACATATTTGGCAGTTTATACATTTAGCATAATCTACTTTAGCTAAGTTATTTACTACATGAACCGCATCCTTTGGACAGTTTCTTTCACACAGCTTACATCCTATGCAAGCCGCTGAACAATTTTCTTTAACATGTCTTCCTATCTCAATATTATTACATTCCACTCTTACTTTTTTTGAAATAGGAACTGATTCAATAAGTCCTTTTGGACAAATATTTATACAAGCTCCACAGTTCGTACATTTATCCACATTAACCTTAGCAATACCATTAACTATTTCTAAGGCATCAAATTCACAGACATTAACACAACTACCAAGTCCTAAGCAACCATATGAACAAGATTTAGAACCTCCTCCTATCATAAGAGAAGCTGTTAAACAATCAGTAACCCCTTCTAAATCGTATCTAACCTTGGCGGAGTCACAATTACCATTACACTTTACAAAAGCAGTCATTTTTTCAGTTAAATCTACCTTTATACCTAAAACCTCACCTATATCTTCTGCTGTTTTAACACCACCTACAGAGCACAAATTTGGTTTTGCGCCTTCCATTACAACGGCCTCTGCATAAGCATCACATCCGGCAAAACCACATCCCCCACAGTTTGCGCCTGGAAGACATTCTCTTAATTTTGGTATTTTAGGATCAACCTTTACTTCAAAGGCTTTTGATGCAAAACCTAATAATATTCCAAAAACTAATCCCAGAATTCCTAAGCTTAAAGTTGCATTTAAAATATTCATACTAAATCCTCCCTAGTGAATTAATCCTTGGAATCCTAAAAAGGCAATTGACATTAAAGCTGCTGTGAATAATGTAATTGGCAAGCCTTTTAGAACTACTGGTATATTTTCATTATTATCTACTCGCTCTCTTATAAATGCTAGCAATACTATAGATAACATATATCCTGACGCAGCTCCTACTCCATTAACTATTGATTCTATAAAACTATATCCTTCTTGTATATTTAATGTTGCTACTCCTAACACTGCACAGTTTGTTGTTATAAGTGGCAAGTATATCCCAAGTGCCTTATGAAGAGCTGGAGATAGTTTTTTCATAGCCATTTCAACAAACTGAACTAATGCAGCAATAACTAGTACATTGGCTATTGTCTTAAGATATTCAAGGTCTAAATTTACTAATATAATATTATATACAAGCCATGACATTATAGATGCTAATGCCATAACAAACATTACCGCAAGTCCCATACCTATAGCCGCATCTTTTTTCTTTGAAACCCCAAGGAATGAACATATTCCTAGGAATTTTGAAAGGACAAAGTTATTTACCAGCATTGCTGATATAAAAATTATAAACAATTCCATTAGTTGCACCCCTCTTAGCTTTTAGATTTATTTTTATCTACTATTTCTATTTTGCTTTCATCTCCACATGATCCTGTTCCACATCCTGAACAGCTTCCGCAACTATGCTCTAGAACTTTTACCTTTTCGCCTGTCTTATACGCTTTTCTAATATTATAAGCATTTAAAACTACCATAAGGCCACCTAATGTAAAAAATGCTCCAGGAGCTAATATCATTATTGATGCTGGCTTAAAGCTTTCAGGTAATATTTGCATTCCAAGTATTTGACCTGCTCCCAACATTTCCCTAAAAGTTCCAATTAACAATAATGCGATTGTAAAACCAAGTCCCATTCCAATGGCATCAAAAATAGAAGGTAATATTGAGTTTTTTGATGCATACGCCTCTGCTCTTCCTAATATTATACAATTAACAACTATTAAAGGTATAAAAATTCCAAGAGAAGCATATAGACTAGGTACATATCCTTGCATTAACATGTCAATTATTGTAACAAATGATGCTATAACTACTATATATGCTGGTATTCTAATTTTATCTGGTACTAATTTTCTTATTGCCGAAATCATCATATTTGAAAATATCAATACCACGGTTGATGCTAATCCCATACCTAATGCATTTTTTGCATTTGTTGTAACTGCAAGAGTTGGACACATAGCCAAAACTTGGACAAAAATCGGATTTTCTGTAATTATCCCATTTTTTAATCTTTCAATTAACTTATTCATTGCTTTCCTCCTAATTATTATTGATTTTCACTAGCTGATGTATCTGCATCTGTATTTTTTTGAGGAGCTGTTTCTTCACTACTAGCTGATGTGTTTGCATCTGTATTTTCTTGTGGCGCTATTTCTTCTCCCTTTATATTTTTTAAATAGAAGGTGATAGCTTCATTTACTGCTGTTACTGATGCTCTACTAGAAACTGTAGCTCCAGATATAGCCTCTACTTCATTATCTTTATTAGGAGTTATTTTAACTAATTCTAAGTAACCATTTGCAGGCTTATCCTTAAATCTTGAGGTAAATTTTTCTTCTGAAATTTTAGCTCCAAGTCCAGGTGTTTCACTATGTGAAAGTACCTTAATACCTGAAATCTTACCATCATTTGATATACCTATTACAAAATCCACGGGACCATGAAACCCCTTTGTAGTAACTTTAATAACATGTCCAACAACATTATTTTCATTTAAGGCTTCATATATTTCTTTTACATTGCCCTCAGTATCTAAGTTATTAATATCCTGAATGCTACTAGCTTGTGGTAATATGTAATTTAAATCTTCTTTACTTACTTTTGAATTTTCTATAATAGCTTCTTTAGTTAAATTGTTAGCAACTCCAAGTAATAATCCTGCAATCATTGTTATAATTAGAAGGATTCCTCCTAGCTTAAAATTTTCTTTCATAATTATACTTAAGCCTCCTTCTTAATTTTTATTTTTTTAGTTGTAAGATATTCTATAAGAGGAGTAAATAAATTAGTTATTATAATTGCATAATAAGGTCCTTCCGGATTGTATCCTTTTACAGAAATAATAGATGCACAAATACCGGCTATTAACCCAAATACATATTGTCCTATTTTGGTCATTGGAGTTGTTCCATAATCTGTAGTCATAAATATAGCCGCTACAAAAAATGCTCCAGGAAGTAATATATCTTTTTCAAAGTAATTATACATAAGCATTGCTGACATTATGAATACTATAGGTCCTCTTAAGCTTATTCTGCCTCTTAATACTAAATAAAGTCCACCAATACATAAAGCTAATATTGAAACTTCTCCTATGCTCCCATTTGCTTGTCCAACAATCTTACTTATTAGTGATACCGATTCTTGAGAAACTTCTGATGCTGCAGATGTTGCATCAGCTACTGGCTTAGCCATTACTCCTGCCCAAGATGCAATTAAAAATGCCTTTGATGATGCTGCTGGATTCATAAAGTTCTGGCCAAGTCCTCCAAAAAACTGTTTAACAACTATTGTTGCAAATATCGATGCTATAATTGGTATCCATAATGGAACGTACGTTGGCATAATAAAGGATATAATCATACCTAAAACTATGGGGCTTAAATCTGTAATAAATCGTCTTTTCCTTACAAATTTATTCCAGAGTCCTTCTGATATAATACTAGTTATAATGGTTGCAGCTATTATTTTTAAAGCATCTATTTTATAAAAATAGATTCCTGCACATATTGCTGGGATTAAAGCAATAATAAAGTCAATCATTATTTTATTAATTTTGTTACCATTTTTAATATGTGGTGCTGGTGATATTTTCAATTTTCTGTTTTCCACACTTTTCACTCCTATTCAGATTTTCTATTGCTATTTAAATGTTTTTGCAGTTTTTATACTTTGCGCAATCTCTATTTTAGATGGACATACAAAACTACATAAACCACATTCAATACACTTTTCTCCTCCAAACTTTATAAACTCATCTTTTTCTTTCATTTTATAAAGTTCTACTAGTTTTATAGGATTTAACCCTTCTGGACATGCTCTTAGACATTTTCCACACCTTATACAACTATAAGCTTCCTCTGATGGTGAATCTTTTTCTGTTAGAAATAATATTCCATTTGAATTCTCATTTATAGGTAAATCTAAATCATATATAGGCGTTCCATTTATACTTCCCCCATCAATGACTTTTTTAAGCAAACTATAATTCCCTTTTAAGTTTTCAAATACTTCTCTATATGTAGTCCCATTTTTTATAGAAATAACTTTTCCACCATCTACAGCATTACCATGAATAGTTGTTAGTATTTCTACTTCCTTTTTATTCAAAGCCTGTCCAAGTGTTACGATTTCCATTAAATCGTAAATAGCAACGTCATTTTTTGATTCTCCATATGCCTTAGATATTAATTTATTTTTATATAAATCAGTTACAGAGGAGACTCTTATAACATCGCCATATGTTTTTAACTCTTCTTGGATATATTTATCTTTTCCATCTACTACAAACTTAATTTCTGATTTTAGCTTAATTTTTTCTATTCCTTTTTTTAAATCTTCTTTTCTCTCTTTAATTATTACACCATATCCATTTAAATTAGGTTGAAAACTAAAAGCTTTTATTATTACTTTCTTACTACTTTTCTCAAAAATTGAAAATACTTTTTTTTCACTTTCTTCTAAACTCAAATTTTCTTTATCAATTGATAATTTTAATATTTTAGTATCTGGTATCGTAAATAATTTATTGTAAATATTTACATTATTAAAAAGATTACTTAACACTACACAAACCTCCAATTTTGTCAAGGTATTATATACCATATTATCCGTATATTTTAACAGTTACGATTTTATATTACCATAAATACAGCTATCTCACAACTTTTGTAATTTATTTAACAAAGGTTTTAATGAAAATTTTAAAACTTCTATATAATATACTAAAAACTCTTGATAAATTTATTAAGTTAACTATTAAATATACCTATTGATAGTTACTTTTTTAACATAAAAATAAGAAAGTAAACTACTATAGCTTACTTTCTAAATATTCATTATATTCTTGTAGACTTCTTACTGCTTCTAATTCTTTATCTTCAATCATATATTCAAAAAACATATCATTAAGTTCTATGCTATTTACTAAATCCTTAAAAGATTTATTTAGTTCTCCTATATTAGCATAAAAACAACTTCTATTATAATATAAAAAACTTGAATCTTTATTATTTTCTATTCCTTTTGTAATTATTTCTATAGCTTTATTAAACTCATTATTTTCTCTATATAATATAGATAAGTTTAGATAACTATACGGATAATATGGGTTTTCATCTATAGATTTTTCATAATATCTTTTGGATTCTTCTTGATTTATGTTTTTAAGTAATACTCCCATATTAAATAAAATTCTAAAGTTATTTGAATCTATGTCTAAAGCTTTAGTCATATAATTTAATGCCTTTTGATATTCTCCAAGTTCCTCATAAATACACCCTAAATTAGCATTTGCCCATAAATCATCTGGAACAAGCTCTAATGTTTTATTGTAATAGTTTATAGCATTTTGCTTATCACTTATTTCATCATAAGCATTGGCTAAATAGAAATATGCTCTATTGTATTTATTATCTAACTCAATAGCCTTTTTATAATAATCTATAGCATCTTCTAGGAATCCGTCTTCATCATATAAAACACCTAAACCATAATATGCTCTTGCATCATTTTTCTCTAATTTTATAACCTCATTATATTTTTCTTCTGAAAGCTCCTTGTATCCTAATTTATCAAATAAAATAGCCATATCTAAAATAAGTTCTATATCTCTTTTACCTTCTAAAAAACTATACGCTTTTTTATAAAACTTTAAAGCTTTTACATATTCTTTTTTTGTTACAAAATCTCTGCCTATATTTATATAGTTTTCGAAAAGATATCTATTATCTTTCATTTTAAACCTCATTTATTAAACAAAATTTTTTATACCATTTATTATTACATTAAAGAAAAATACTTCTATAATTATTATAAAGATTATAACAATTATTATACTCATATTAAAAAATATGGACGCAGAAGCTAAAAAAATGTATATAGATCCTTCTAAAGTTACAATTTCTCCAAACCACTTCGAAAACACCTTTATATTATTTATTTTATCCATTCCAAAATCACTATTTAATACTGAGAAACTTTCAACAATAAATTTCAGTAATATTAAATCCTTTTTTATCGCTACAGTTATTCCAAGTATGAACTCCAAAGCTCCCCACAATAATATCAAATATTTAAAAATCATATTATAAACTCCCCTTTTTTATTTACCACAACATTTTTTATACTTTTTATTACTTCCACAAGGGCATATATCATTTCTTCCTATACTATTTTCCTTTTTGATTGTTTTCTTCTTATTTTCTATTTCTCTTTCAGAATGTCCTTTTAATGTCCACCTTTTAACATTCATTGCTAACTTTTTTAACTCTTCTTTAAGTATCTCTTTTTCTTCTTCACTTTCTATTTCATATGCTTCTAAGAAAATTTCAATTGCTTCAAACAATGGTGCTTCATTTTTTATAGCTATAGAAAAACTTTCTATCTCTTCTTTTAATATCTTTTTATCTATTACAAAAAGCTCATTCAATACCTTTTCTAATTTATTTCCTTCTTTATTTTCTTCTATATAATCTGGCTTAGATGCTTTAAACAATGTTTTTTTATCAAAGCTCATGAAATTCACATCTGAATTCTTATTTCTTTCTTCAATTATAAACATAGGATCTTCAACATCTATATGATAAATTATATCTTCTTCAACTTGATAATCAAAGCCTAATTCTTCTCCATCTAAAAGTAATTTTTTAATTTTATCAATACTAATATCATATTTATATACATCTATTATAAATTTACATAAGTCTTGTATAGTTAATACTCCATAAAAATATATAATTCCTGCTGAAATTTCTATAACTTCTGAATTTATTTTTGAATTTAATTTTAGCTTATTATTAAATTTATTTTTTATTATATCACATAACTCTTTAGGGATTACAGCATACAGTTTTCCTTCACTTACTGATGTGAACATTATTCCTCTATTTCTAAAATAATTAGCATTTATAATTTCCGATGAGAAAAATTGTTTTTTACCAGATAATTTTATAACTTCTTCTAAATACACATATGCGTCTAAGTCTAATAAGTCTAGGGCATAATCAATATTTTCTACAATTACACTAACTATCTTCTCAACTAATTGCGACTTTTTTAATGAAGTAATTCCTTTAATTGAATAATTATTTGCAATTTTTATAAGTTCGTCTTTTGTCATTTTATCTAAATGATATTCTAAAGAGTCATTATTATCTATATCCTTCCATATCTTTTCTTCTTTCTTTATATCTTTCTTTATTATGTCTTCTTGCTTTTTAGTTATATCTTTGTCCATTTGTTCCACCTCTTTATTTCATTTAAAAACATATACAATTATATATGTTTTTATTATTTGTGTACATAATATTTTAGATTAATAAAAAATAGCATATGTAAGTTTTCTTATTCCGGCGTTCTACTTCAAGTCAACTTAAACTTACATATTACCTTTTGTCAACTAAAGAAAAAATTACAAATAATTTTTAATGATAAACTTTTTATAATTTCCAACGAATAAAAATAGATGATATGAATTCTATTATTAAATAATCCATACCATCTTATTATATAAATACTATTTAGTTAAATTCTCTATTTCAAATTTATCATTTCTTACTTTTATCTCGCATTGACCTCCATTAGATAATTTTCCAAATAATAGTTCATCCACTAACAATGGCTTTATTTCAGAGTTTATTACTCTTAATATTTCTCTTGCTCCAAATTCTCTTGATAGACCTTTTTCACTTATAAATTCTACACACTCTTTACTGAATTTTAAATTTACATTTTTACTCTCAAGCTTTTCTTTAAATTTATTTAATTCCTTTTTAGTTATTTCTATAGCTATATCTTTATTTATTTGGTTAAATATAACTACTTTATCTAATCTATTCCTGAATTCTGGAGTAAATACTCTTTTTACTTCATCGCTTACCGCTTCCATCTTTATTGTATTTCTTCCAAAACCAACAAGATTTTTACCAATATCTCTTGCTCCCGCATTTGAAGTCATTATTATTATAGCATTCTTAAAATCAGCTTTTCTTCCTTTATTATCTGTAAGGGTTGCATAATCCATAACTTGAAGCAATACCCCTAATATATCCGGATGAGCCTTTTCTATTTCATCTAAAAGCAATATAGAGTTAGGTTTCCTTCTTATTGTATCTGTAAGAAGGCCCCCTTCTTCATATCCTACATACCCTGGTGGAGAACCTATAAGTTTTGAAGCTGCATGCTTTTCTCCATATTCACTCATATCAAATCTTACTAGCTCTATTCCTAAAGTTCTAGATAACACTTTAGCTATTTCTGTTTTTCCTACACCTGTTGGGCCAACAAAAAGCATTGATGCCACTGGCTTGTTATCGTCATTAAGTCCTGCTCTAGACATTTTTATACATCTTGTCACTTCCTTTATAGCTAAATCTTGACCAAAAATATTGCTCTTAAGCTCATCTTCTAATATTTTAAGTGATTCTATCTCAGTATTTTCAACTGTCTTTTTAGGAATATGGCATATTTTTGATATTATTTCCTCAATTATATTTTCGCTTACTACTCCATCTTTATAAATTTCTCTACTTATATTAATATAAGCTCCTGCTTCATCTATAATGTCAATTGCTTTATCTGGTAAAAATCTATCATTAATATATTTTGAGCTTAATTCTACTGCTGCTTTAATAGCTTCCTTAGTATATTTAACATCATGATATTCCTCAAAATTTTCTTTAATTCCTTCTAATATTTTTATTGTTTCTTCTATGCTTGTTTCTTTAACCTCTACAACTTGAAATCTTCTTATAAGTGCTTTATCTTTCTCAAAATATTTCTTGTAATCATCAAATGTAGTTGCTCCTATAAACCTTATCTTTCCTTCTAATAAATATCCTTTTATTAAATTTCCTCCATCTAATGAACTACCATTTAATGCACCTGCTCCAACTATATTATGAATTTCATCTATATATACAATTGGATTTTCATAAGTCTTTATTTCGTCTAGTATTTGTTTTATTCTTTCTTCAAAATCTCCTCTATATTTGGTTCCTGCAAGTATTGAGCCAATATCTAAAGAAAAGATTTGTGAATTTCTAAGCTTTTCAGGAACATTTCCTTCTTTTATTAGCTTTGCAAGCCCTAAAGTTATTGCAGTTTTTCCAACTCCTGGTTCACCTATATGAACAGGATTATTCTTAGTTCTTCTACAAAGAATTTGGATTGTTCTATCTAGTATATCTTGTCTGCCTATTAATGGATCATTTTCCCCAATAGTTATAGCTTCAGTTAAATTTGTGCAATAACTATTTAAAATACTCTTATTGGGTTTATTTTCTAATTTATTTGTAGTTTTTATTATTCTAATAGCATCTTTAGATACATTTTCTTCTTCATTTTTATTATGAGAAAGTTCAAATAATAACTCCTGCTTACTAATTCCTTGTTTTTCCAAGAAGTATATGGCATAACTATCTTTTAACGCATAAGTTGCTGCTATTACATGTTCTAATGTCACAACACTTTTTTCGCTAAATGCCGCTTGCTGAGTCGCAACTATTAGTATATTTCTTATTCCAAAACTTTCTTCCGGATCTCCATCCTCTTGTTTTTCTACATACTCATTTATATAATTCATTAAATCATTTTCTAACTCTTCAACATTTCCATTTAATTTATTAATTATTTCTTTAAAATTTTCTTCTTCTAAGGCACTTAATAATAAATGTTCTGGTGTTACATATTCATCTTTATTTTCTTTTGCTTTATTATATGCTCTAAGCAATATATTTCTGACTATCTTACTAATATCCATTTCATTCCTCCTCTACAGTAAGTTTAAATGGAAATCCTTCTCCCTTTGCAATAGCCATAGCCTTACTAGCTTTTGATATAGCTATATCATAAGGATATATACCTGCTATACCCTTGCCATTTTTATGAACCTCCATCATTATTTTATTAGCTTCTTCTATATTTTTATTAAAAATATCATTTAAAATAGCAACAACAAATTCCATAGTTGTAAAATCATCATTATGCATGAAAACTATAAACTTTTTAGGTCTTTTTATGTTGATATGTATTTTTTCTATTATGTTAGCATTAGTTTCCAATAATTATTCCTCCATGACATAAATTCATTAATAAAATACTGATAAGTTTTAAAATTTAATTATATATAAATTGCTTAAATACTATTAAGTTCTGGAATAATTAAATTAATTATAAAGTACTTATTGCAACTTATATACTATTATATATAAATTATATTATTTGTAACCATAAAATATCAATAATAATAACTTAATAGCTTTTTGTAAAATTATATTTTTAATAAAATATTATATATATTTTTAATTATTATTTCAACTTTTCTATTTTAAGATACCTTTATTAAATACAGAATATTTATTGCAACTTATATATTTAAAATCATATATTATAATGAGGTGATGAATATTGGAAGAACAAAAAACTTTAAATTTAGGAAATACGACATCTCACGTTAAAGAACCTACAGATCTTACCTTACAAGAAACAAATGAAATGCTTAAACAATTGCCTAAAATTTTAAATCAAATGAAAAATATTATCTTAAGTAATAATCATAATTTGGCTTCCTTACAAATTGAAGTTCAGATTATGAAATCTGAGCAAATGAAATTTAAAAATGATATTACTCAGGTATTAAACATTATATCTGAAAAATTTACAACAATTGATAAACTTCAAGAAGATTTATCCATATTAGATCA
The DNA here is from genome assembly GCF_001010885.1 of Clostridium sp. C8. Taxonomy (NCBI): domain Bacteria; kingdom Bacillati; phylum Bacillota; class Clostridia; order Eubacteriales; family Clostridiaceae; genus Clostridium; species Clostridium sp. C8. Next base: position 12,891 of record NZ_LBMX01000083.1, read on the forward strand.
AGTATTAGGTAAGAAAATTACTGAGCTTGAAGATGAAATAGTATTGACACAGCAAATGGCTACAAAAAGTTTAAATGAAGTTCTTAAATTTAAGGAGCATTGGAAAATCTAATAGGACTGTAGTTTATGGTACAGTCCTATTAGATTTTATAAGTAATAAATAATTCTTACTTTAATAAAAGGATAAATGAAATTACATTTACCCTTAAATTTATATATTATTAGTTTAATCCTGTAAGCAAATATATAAATAATAAAATACTTATTATTGCACAAATATTAGTTATTGCTTTAGATTTTCTTTTTTTAACATCTTCATCATTTTTATTTTCTGTTGAATAACTAAATAAATGTGTAAATTTATAAAGGAAATTTTTCATACTATCAACTCCTAAAATTTGTGCAAAAAGGACAGTTTTTACACTATCCTTTTTACTTTTCATTTTATTTTATTATTATTTATAGGGCGTTATTATAATTTATAATGAGCTTGCTTGTTCACAAGCAATTTCAGCTTGTTCTGTTTCTAAATTTTTCTTATCTGCATAAGCCACGAATGGTAAGTAAATTAATACTGAAACTGCGATATTTATTAATGCTACTGCACCTGCTTGCCATTGGCCAGTTGCTAAAATAGCTGATATAACTGGAGGACAAGTCCATGGAACTACTGCTGATGCTGGTGCAACAAAATTCATTGCACTTAATGTATATGCAATTATTGCTGATACCATTGGAGCTAATATAAATGGTATAATATATATTGGATTTAACACTATTGGTAATCCAAATATAACTGGTTCATTGATATTAAAGAATGCTGGTCCAGTTGCAATATTTCTAATTGATTTATTTATAGCACTCTTTGATTTAAATATCATCGCTATCATTAAAGCTGCTGTTATTCCTGAACCTCCAAGATTAACATAAGAATCTAAGAATTGGCTGTTTATTATATTAATCCCTTGAGTGTTTCCTGCTGCTATAGCTGCCATATTTTCAGCTGTTAATGCAAGGAATATTGCATTTATAACTGGAGCTAATATATTTGATCCATGTAATCCAAAGAACCATAATACTTGTTGTATAAAAATTAGTAATAATAATACTGGTAAAGAATTTGCAAGACCCATTAATGGTTTTTGTATTAATGTGTAAACATGCATATAAACTTCTTTGTATCCTAAAGCTTCTAATATAGCAAATACTACTCCTACTAAAGTTAAAGTAATCATTGTTGGTAATAAAGCTGAAAATGATCTTGATACTGCTGGTGGTACTCCATCAGGCAATTTAATAACTAATTTCTTATTTTGAGCTAATTTAGCAAAAATTGTACCTGTAATTAAAGTAACTATTAAAATAGTAATTAATCCTGAAGGTCCAAGCCACTTTGTAAATAAACCTGGTTCCCATCCAAGTGTTCCTGCATCAAATCCTCCCCAAGTAACTGGAGCTTTGTAATCAAACATATTTGTTAAAATTAAGCTTGATGCTAAAGTAACTAATCCTGTTGCAAAACCATCGACATCATAGGATTTACCTAATGCATATCCTATTGATATTGCAGCGAATAACCCCATTAAGAACATTGATCCACCATAAACATTTAATGCAATTACATCTAACCAATGTAAAGGCATACCTGCTGCAAATAAATCTTTAACTGATTGAATTGGAAAATTGTGAATTAAAAGACCAAAAGAACCAATAATCATAAGTGGCATTATTGTAGCAAAACCATCACGTATAGCTACTAAGTGTCTTTGAGCACCTATTTTAGATGCTATTGGAACAATATAACGTTCCATCCAGTTCATGAATTTTTCCATTTAAAATCCCCCTTAAATTTTGATTTATATTTACTGATTTCCTCTTAAATATTTTTTTACTGATAATTTCATTGTAAAGAGTAATCAGTTAATAGACATTTTAAAATCCTTTACATAAAAGCTTTTTATATTTATGTCTTTTCTTACTTATATATAAAGCAATTTGCATGCCAACTTTTTTAAATTTGTCTTTTTCTCTAAACCATTGATATATCTAGCTTTGAGCCTATTATCTTTTACACACTTATTTTTTAACCTCTGTGTAATTGTATTACACAAATTTGTATTAAATTTTATTTGTGTAATAATATGTTAATAATTTTATGTTTTTTTTATTTTAATTTCAGTATTTACAAAAAAAATTCTGGCATAAGCCAGAATTTTTTAAACACTAGATTAAATACTATCTATTCTTTTAGTTTAAATGAGAATTTACTCCATGGCTTTATATAATCTAATAAGAATAATTCATCTTTACTTATCCTTGCAACAACATTTGTTTTTCCTATATTCTTCATATCCTTTAAAGCTATTTGTAACTCTCCTGCGTATCTAGTGTATAAATCCGTATCGATTAAAATGTCCCCTCTTTTTATATCTACCAAATTGTATGGTGGGAAGCTTTCTCCTTTATACTTAACTCTACTCTGAGTGCTTCTTGCCATATATTCTGAAGAATCACCCCTATTAAAATGGAATTCTTCTAAAACTATTTTTCTATCTAAATCCCTTATATCTTCTATCAATTCAACCGTAAACTCTAACATATTCTTATTTAATTCACTTAATGCTTTAAGTTCTTCTTCACATGCAAATGCATTTGCTATTATTACATCATCAATTAAACCTGTTGCAAATAAGTGCTTAGCTTGAACTTCTATTGGCAAATCTCTATGCATCTCTAATGTGCATAACCCTTCTGAAACTGGCCAAGGTCCATACTTTGCTGAAGGTGAATTAACAAAAGCCGCCGTTCTTATCCCTAATTCTTTAAACTGTTTACTTGAATTTATAAAATTATCATATGATAAACCTGTATATATATGTGGATAAAAATTATGACATCCATATAGATTATTTAAATTTGCCTTATATGAAAGTATATTATCTACATATTTCGTTCCATTACTTATATTCAATTCTATTTTTAGTCCGTATTCATTAAAAGTCATAACCGATTCTTCGTACCCACTAAACCCCATATCAAGTCTTATACCTGATAATCCAATTTCCTTAAATACTTTTAAATCAAATATTGATGCTTTAAGCTTATTAAATACATTTGGATCTATATCTGCTATAACTTCCATATCATATTCATTAGCCACACTTAATATTTCCTTAAATTCTTCTAATACAATATCAAGATCTTTATCACTTGCAGATATTAAACATGTAAAAATTCTTTTAAAATTATATTTTGCAGCAAGTCTTATATAATCCTTTATTTCATTAACAGAAGAATTATTAGGATATACAGAAATTCCTAGCTTATTCATTTTTACACTCCACCTTACTTAACTTTTCATGAAGATCTATAATTTCTTCTGCTAAATCCTTCACTACTATAGAAGTCATTAAATGATCTTGTGCATGTACTAATAATAATGATACTTCGCTCCTATCTCCTGCCGCTTCCTTCTGAATTAAGCTAGTTTGTGTAGCATGGGCATCACCTAAAGTTTCCTTTGACTTTTCTAGTAATTCTCTTGCTTCATCAATTTGTCCAATTTTAGCTAATTGCATAGCTTCCATTGCATAGCTTCTAGCCTCACCACTAAAGATTATTAGATTCATTATAATTTTTTCCATTGGCTCCACCCCTTTTACGTTTATTACTACTTGCTACTCATTAAAAGAGCTTGTTTTAAAACCTTCTCACCATTCATTGTTCCATAATCTACTGTATTGATTACCTCTACCGGAACCCCTAGCGGTTCAAATTTTGCTTTCATCTTACTTAATAAAAATCTAACTTGAGGTCCTAGTAATAATACATCTATTTCATTTTCGTGCTTTTTTAGTTCTGCCTCTCCAACAGCATTTATTGTACAATCAATACCTTTAGCTTTAGCTGCTGTTTGCATCTTACTAACTAATAAGGATGTTGACATTCCAGCTGAACAAACAAGTAATATTCTCTTCATTTAAATTACCTCCCTATATATAATTCCTTACACTATTTTATAAAGCAATTTTAATGCCAAATTTAATTTTATAAAATTATCATTTATTAACATAGTCAAAGGCCCTTATTTAGTCATTTTCAGTTATAAAACAATAAACTTTCAGTGTGTAAATGTTTATTACACACTTTATAAAAAGTGTCTATGAGTTTTTTGATTTTACACAGATGTTTTGTTGTTAATTACCATCTTTACTATGTGAGCCAATTCATTTTCTCCAATATTGATTTTATAATTTTCCTCTAAAATTTTTAAACATTGTTTAATAAGTATAAACTCTTTATTATTTGAATGTCTAAATTCATTTAACATAACAAAAGGAGTTTCTTTACCACCTTTCATTAATTTTTCTATTAAGAAACATGTGTGAATCATTATTCCTATTTTTACTTCATGTATCAATTTAATATTTAAATGTTCTTCTATATTAAGTAATACTTTTCTTATATTTCTTACAAGTTTATAAGAATCTATATTATCTATTTGTTTTTCCATACTTTCAATTATTTTATAATATTCTTCTTCTTGAGATATAAGTTTTTCTAAATCATCTATCCCATCCCCAGATAATATTTCTGCTGCTGATATAAAAGGTATATTTGGTACATAAGTATTCATTACTCCAACTATTGCAAGTATATTATATTTTTCACCTAAAGACTCTATATTACTATAAAAATCATCTTTATCTAGTATATTAAGTGCATGAATTTTAATATTTAATTTATTATTCATATTATTTTCTATTATTTCTTTTAATCTTTGAGCAGAACCATCCCCAGTAAAGCAAGAAGTAATCACAATATTTTCTTTTCTATCAATTTTTGATGCCGCACCTTGAACCCCATATCTTTTTATCTCTAAACAAGATTCATATATTTCTTTTAATCCTCGTCCGTTCAAAGCCTTTCTTCCAGCTTCTATAACTAGTAAAGTTGTAACCATATCAATAGCTTTTACATTGATATCAGTTTCTTCCTTTATCATATCTGCAAAATTAGTTAAAGATCCCATATCTACTAAAAGAAAAACTCCTTTACCTACATGTATTTCTTTTATTTTTTTCATTGCAATTCTATACATATCTTCTGCTTTCATACTCAAAGGCATGTCTAATGCTTCAACATATTCTTCTCCAATTAAAGAATTAGCTACTTCTACCATTGATGATGCTGTAGAATGACCATGCATTATAACTAATACAGATACTTTTTCATCCTTGATTGTATCTTTTTCATAAGGATTAGTTGCTAAAAACATAGTTATATAACCAATTTCATCTAAAGGAACTTCAATTCCAAAGCGCTTATCTATAACACTTGCAACTTCCATGGATACAATAAACTCTTTAGCATACTCACCTCTTATAAAATTTAATTTAGGATGGAATATTTTTATCCCTTGTCTTATTCTCTCTAAACTCCCTTGAATATGAAGAGCTAATCCAAAATAAACCTTTTCATCATATTCTCTATTCAACTTATTAGATGCAAATAAAAGAATCTCCTCTACTAAATCCACAATTTCCAAATCTACTATCTTTGATATTTCTTCTCGTCTAAACTTTTCAGGTAAATCTCTTATATATTTTCTAAAATATTTTTCTATATCTATATTTAAGATTTCATCAATTTCCTTTTCTTCTATTCCATCATTTTTTAGTTCTTCTATCTTTTGTTCAATTCTATCATAAAACATGGTACCTTCCTTAAATTCTTCTAAAGTCTCTCCATCTTCAATTAGTATAATTTTATTCTTATATGAAAATTTAAGAACATCTCCCATATTATTTAAAATTTCTTCTACTTCTTCTCTATATTCTTGTAACTTCATAAGTCCCATTTTTACTCTTTGATGTAAATCTTCTTGCTCAACTAATATATAGTCTTTACTCTTTGCTTTATACTTTAAAAATGCCCTTGCGCAAGAAAGTTGAATATCACTTTTTAATTGACCTATATTATTCGGACAATCATATAGTAAAAACGATATCAAAGCATTCTTATTAAAATAAATACTTTTAGATACTCTTTTTGATTCATTCTCTATAAATTCTCTAAGTAAATAATACCTTTCCTTTATATTTTTCTCTTTTAAAGATGGTAATGTTATAACCATTGGTATCCTTCTTGTAAATGTCTTAAGCAAAAAAGATTGTGGATCTTCAGTTGTAGCTGCTATAATTTGCGCCTCTACATGAACTAACTTTTCAGTATCTCCTAAAACCCTAAAATGGCCTTTATCTATATATGTAAATAGCATCTCTTGCCCCTGCGGTGATAATCTATGAATTTCATCTAAAAATAATATCCCACCATTGGCTTTTTTTAATAATCCATCTCTATCTGTGTCAGCCCCTGTATATGCTCCTTTTTTTACACCAAATATCTGAGCCATAACTAACTGAGGATTATCAGCATAATCGGCACAATTAAATCTTACAAAAGGAGCTTCATTATTTATTACTTTAGATTCCATTGCAAAATTATACATAGCTTCAGCAAACATTGATTTTCCTACTCCGGTTTCTCCTAAAATTAAAGTATGTAACCCATTAGGAGGATATAATATCGCTGCTTTAGCTTGTTGAATTGGCATTTGTAAGCTTAACTTCGAACCTACTAAAGTATCCAAGGTATTTCTTTTAAGTTCTCTATTTCTTTTCTTGGGTTCAGTACTTCCTTTTTCCTCTTTATCAACAGCACAACTATATTTAACTGGATGTCCTTCAATTTTGTTAATAACACCGCTTTTATAAAGCTGATTTAAATATCTGCTTACATTAGCTCTATCTAAGTTCATAAAAGTGCTAAGTTCAGTTGCTGTTATACTATTACTCATTTTTACTTCTAATTCCTTTAAAGCATTATAAACTTCGTTTATTTTACTCATATTTTTTCATCATGCCTCCTAATGTAAACTTTTATATAAGTTACAATAAAATCCTACACTTAACTAAGTTATTCTTAAAATTTACAGAATTTAATTAAATATAGTACTTCATCAATTTATATAAAAAGATAAATAGTGCATATGTTTTCAACTTAACTCTTCCACTTAAATAAGCTTATTAATTATTAACTTTATAAATCAATAATGATGTTAAATATTAGTTGAAACATATATATGCTTTTAATTTTAACATATATTTAATTATTTTACATTATTAATAATATTAATAAAAAAGTTTACCTTCATATGAATTTAAGGTAAACTTTTTAATTATTTATATTATTATTCTTGTTTAATTATATATAGAAATGGTAACAGCAGTTTAATTAATTTTTTTATAAACTAAATATTAGATTTAAATTTTCTAAGTCTTAATGCATTTAATAATACTGATACTGAACTTAAGCTCATAGCTCCAGCAGCTATCATTGGATTTAATAGTGGGCCTCCAAAAATATGAAGAACTCCCATTGCTACTGGTATCCCTAATACGTTGTATGCAAATGCCCAGAAAAGATTTTGTTTTATATTATTTATAGTAGCTTTACTCAATTGTATTGCTTTTATAACATCTAATAAATCACTTTTCATTAATACAATATCTGCTGATTCTATGGCTACATCCGTTCCTGAACCTATTGCTATTCCTACATCTGCTTGAACCAATGCTGGAGCATCATTAATTCCATCTCCAACCATAGCAACCTTTTTATTTTCACTTTGTAATTTTTTAACCTCGTTTGATTTATCCTCTGGTAAAACTTCTGCTAATACAATATCAATGCCAACTTCTTTAGCTATTGCTTTTGCTGTTTTTTCATTATCACCAGTTATCATTGCTACTTTTATTCCCATATTATGAATAGCTTTTATAGCTTTTTTACTATTTTCTTTTACTGTATCTGCAACTGCTATAATTCCTTTTATTTCATTATCTATAGCCAGGAACATAGGTGTTTTTCCTTCTTCTGCTAACTCATTAGATTTAGCTTGCAACTCTCCTAACTCTATACCTCTTTCAAACATTAACTTTTTATTTCCTAATGCGATGCTACTGCCCTCAATTCTTACCTCTATTCCATGTCCAGGTATTGCTTTAAAATCTTCTATGTTTTTTAAGTTAATATTTTTTTCTTCTGCGGCTTTTACTATAGCCTCACCTAGTGGATGCTCTGATCCCTTTTCTGCACTAGCAGCTAATGTTAAAATTTCTACTTCACTTATTCCTTGAGTTATTATATTAGTTACTTTTGGCTTTCCTTCTGTTATAGTTCCTGTTTTATCAAAAACTATAGTTTGAATTTTATATGCAGTTTCTAGCGCTTCTCCACCTTTTATCAGAACTCCATTTTCCGCTCCTTTCCCGGTTCCTACCATGATGGCTGTAGGCGTTGCTAATCCCAATGCACATGGGCATGCTATAACTAAAACTGCTATAAAAATGGTTAATGAAAATATTGCTGATTCGCCTGATATATACCAAGCTAAAGCCGCTATAATTGATAATGCTATTACAGTTGGTACGAAATATGCTGATATTACATCTGCAAGCTTTGCAATTGGTGCCTTTGTTCCTTGGGCATCTTCAACGAGCTTTATTATTTGAGCAAGTGCTGTATCATCTCCAACTTTAGTAGCTCTATATTTTATAAATCCTGTTTTATTAATACTTGCTCCTATTACCTTACTTCCTATACTTTTTTCAACTGGAATGCTTTCTCCTGTAAGCATAGATTCATCTATTGATGTATTACCTTCAACAACTTCTCCATCTACAGGTAACTTTTCTCCAGGCTTTACAATTACTATATCTGAAACTTTCACTTCTTCAATAGGAATGGTAAGTTCATTTCCATCTCTAATAATATTAGCAGTTTTAGGTGCTAATCCCATAAGTTTTTTTATAGCTTCTGAAGTCTTTCCTTTTGATACTGCTTCTAAATATTTTCCTAAAGTTATTAATGCAAGTATTACCGCTGCTGATTCAAAATATAAATGCATTGCATAGTCATGATCTCCCATATTTATTTTATATATAGCAAATATTCCATAAACCACTGCTGCTGATGTTCCTATAGCTATTAAAGAATCCATATTAGGACTTAATTTAAATAAATTTTTAAAACCTATCATATAAAACTTATATCCTACTATTATCACAGGTACAGTTAATACAAGTTGTATTATTGCAAAATTCAAGGGATTCATCATAGGATCAATAATTTCCGGTAAACGCATTCCTGCCATATGTCCCATTGTTATTATTAGTAATGGAACTGTAAATATAATAGATAAAATAAATCTATACCAAAGCTTCTTATGCTCGGGAATCTTTTTTTCCAGACCATCTTTCTTTTCTTCCACTATTAATTTATATCCTGCTTTTTCTACTATATTTTTTAAATCATTAACAGATATTTTATTTTCATCAAAAGTTATATTTAGTTTTTCTGTAGCAAAATTTACTGATGAATTTACAACTCCATCAGCCTTTTTAGTGACTCTTTCAACTCTATTTGCACAAGCTGAACATGTCATTCCTTCAACTTTAAAGCTATAATTCTTAGTGTTCTTTTCTACTCCGTATCCTGCTTTTTCAATAGCCTTTTCAATATCAGAACTATTTACTTTATCATTATCATATTGAACACTCAATGTTTCTGTAGCAAAATTAACATTTGCTTTATCTACACCTTCAAGTTTATTTATTACTCTTTCAACTCTACTGGCACAAGCAGTACATGTCATACCTGATATTTTAACTTTTTCTACTTTCATTTTTACCCTCCTTCACCACCCCCCAGGGGTGTGGTATAATTTTATTATACTATTTATCTTTATAATGTCAATAACAATTCTCATTAATTAATATAATATTATTTTTACCAATAACCAAAAAAAAATTAATTTAGAAAACTTAAATAAGAGTTTCTAAATTAATTTTTTTTATAACTTATATATTCTTAAAGTTAATTTTTTTACCTTTAACACTTTAACTTCCTGCACTTTCATATACACTAATACCCTTTAACCATATTTTATATGATACTATTATTGATAACAAACTTACAACAAACGGCAAAAAAATCCCAGTTAAGATACTTCCCTTTCCAATAAAATATGAACCTGGATAATATCCAGTAAATGCAAAGGGGATAATAAATGTCAAAATAAACTTTATAGCACTTGGATAAATACTTACAGGATATTTTGCAAAAGTACTTATTTGATATGCCATAAACATATATGATTGTGAAAATTTCACCCAAAAGGCTATTGATGCTGTTGCAAGTTTTATTGATGTATATATTAAAGTTGCACAAATAATTACAAAAATAAATTCTAATATTTGTATTGATGTATAAGAAGTATTTAAATTTATTGATGATGTTATTAACAAAATAAAACCTATTATAACCTCTCCAAATCCATCTGGCTGAAAGCTTTCGGATATAACCTGAAATAATGGATTTATTGGTCTTAATAAATATTTATCAAATTCACCTTTAACTATGGTTTTCCAACTAAATATCCATAAATAATCAGTAAATATATGATCTATTCCCCTAGGAATTTGAGCAAACCCATAAATAAATAAAATTTCATAAAAGCTCCATCCATCTAATGTAGGTATAACATTGAAAATTAATTTTATAAATATAACTCCAGCTAATTGAACCAAAATAAATCCAATCAGTCCTAATACAAAATCAATTCTATATTCCATTAATGTTTTTATATATTGTTTAAGAAATTTTGAGTATAACTTTATATATTTAGCCATTTTATCCTCCTAATATACTTAATTCTTTTATTAAAGATTTCCACATTTGTCTACTAATAATTATAAGTATTATTATCCACAAAATTTGAATAGATATTGCTTTAATAATTTCAATATTAGTTAGTTTTCCCAGATATATCATACTTGGTGTATATATCATAGAACTAAAAGGCAGGAAATTGAAAATTCCTTGTATCCAACTTGGAAAGAATACCATTGGTATTAAAGCCCCAGATAATAACTGAGATATAGCATTCATAATTTGAGTTAATCCCCACATATTTGTTATTTTAAAAGATAATAACCCAAACATATAACTATAATAAAAATTAATAATAAACCCAGCCAAAATACTAATAATATATAAAATTGTATTTGCCACAGAAAATTTACCACTATAATTAATTTGTAATATAGTTATTAATATAAATCCTATAAAAAATACAACTATAAAGCTATACATTAAGTTTCCTAGGGATTCAAAAAACATTCTCTTTTCGTAATTTATTGGCCTAATTAGATTTATAGCTACAGAGCCGTCCTTCACTTCTCTACTTATTGAATATCCTATATCGGAATTTATAATTACAGATGTTATAAATGATATAAGAACATACACTATCATCTCATTTAAGCTAAACCCTTTAATAATCATGCTATCAGAACTTCTATATATAGCCTTCCATAAATAAAATGTTACAAATAATAGCATAAGTTCTCCTAAGAAAAAGATTATAGCATTTGCCCTATATGAAAGATTTTTTTGAAATGTATTTTTTGTAAAGGTTAAATATGATTTTATGTCAAAAATAGACTTCAATATTTACACCTCTTTTCTATATATCTTTTTTATAATATCTTCAATACTTGTCTCAAGTATTGAAAAATCTAAAACATTGAATTTAGATATTATTTTAGATATTATTTCTGCTTGGTTAGTAAAGTTTCTATTAAATCTAACAATAATCTTATTATCTAAAGCATTTATTTCCAAGTTTTCTTTACTAATTTTCATTTCATCATTAATATCAAAGTTTTCATATCCATTTAAACTTTTAACTAAAATCTCTATAGTTGTTATATATCCGTAGTTATCTTTAATATCTTTTAAGCTACCATCGTATATCTTAGTTCCATTGTCTATTATAATTATTCTATTACATAATTCTTCTATATCATTTAAATCATGAGTTGTTAGAATAACTGTAGTTCCATATTTCTTATTAATTTCTTTTATTGCGCTTCTAACTTTTTCTTTTACCACTACATCTAATCCTATTGTTGGCTCATCTAAATATACAATTTTAGGATTATGTAACAATGCAGCTGCTAAATCAGCCCTCATTCTTTGACCAAGCGATAATGTTCTTACTGGACTTAAGATAAATTCACTTATTTCTAAAACTTCATTTAAGAACCCCATTCTTTCTTTATAATCGTTATCATTAACGTCATAAATGTCTTTCAATAAAGAGAATGTTTCAGATAGTGGTAAGTCCCACCATAATTGCGTCCTTTGTCCAAATACAACTCCTATATACTTAGCATTTTTTTCTCTATCTTCATATGGAATTAATCCGTTTATTAAAACCTTCCCAGATGATGGAGTTAAAATCCCTGTCATCATTTTAATGGTAGTAGACTTGCCTGCACCATTTGCCCCTATATATCCTACTATTTCTCCATCTTCTATTTCAAAACTAATATCATCAACAGCTTTTTTAATAACATACTCCCTAGAAAAAAATGATTTTATAGCCCCCTTAAATCCCGGATACTTTTTACTACTTTTAAATTCCTTACTTAAATTTTCAACTTTTATCATATACTCACCTATCTTCATTATTAAAGGAAATATTTTCAACTTATTCTACTCTCTTCATACTATCCAGTCAATAAATACATTTATATATACATTTTTTTGTATTTTAGTACAATTTATATATTACCTATGTGTTTTATTATCTAAAATTATCAAATTTATTCTTCTCATAAAATAATAAAGCCACCTATAAATAGGTGGCTAAAATATTACTATTTTACTGAATCTAAAACGTCTTGTACAGCTTTTACATAAGTTCCAACTTTAATTGATACTCCTGATACTGCATCTGTATTTCCATCATCATTAGTTAATTTAACTTTTGAAAGGTCAAAGTTATTTTTAACTATAAACTCTTCTAATAATGCCATTTGTTCATGCCAATGTTTAGCTTCTCCTTCTTTCATTACATACTTACCTTCTTCAGAAGCCTTTTTCTTCATTGAACCGTCTTCTTGCTTAACATCAACATTAACTGCTACTGGTTTTCCATGGTTAAATACAACTTTTGTAACTACCATGTCTTTTTTTGCTCCACTTGGATCATATGGAGTTTCTGCTATTTTAGCTCCTGTAAATCCACTTTCTAATTCTTTACCTTCTTTAACTGCATCTAAAACTTCTTTAACTGTATTTACGTATGCTCCAACCTTAATTGATACTCCTGATACTGCATCTGTATTTCCTTCTGCATTAGTTAATTTAACCTTAGATACATCAACCTTATTTTCATTTAAGAAGGCTTCTAACAACTCCATTTGCTCTCCCCAGTTCTTAGCTTCTCCTTCTTTCATTACGTAATTACCTTTTTTAGCTTCTTCTTTTTTCATTGTTCCATTTTCTTGACGTACATCAATTGAAACCTTTACTGCTTCTCCATCCTTAAACTCAACTTCTGTAACTATAACATCACCTTTTTTACCTGTTGAATCATATAATGCCTCATAAGTTTTTGTTCCTGTGAATTTCTCACTTTGTTGGTTTGAAGTTGAACCGTTATTATTTGAATTTGAAGTTTCCTTACTTCCACAACCAACTAATAACGCCATTGATAATAAACATACAGCTATAATTTTTTTTGATTTCATAAAATTATCCCCCTTAAATGAAATTTACAAGATAATTTTATACTGACTTTGTAATTTTTTCAACAATATTGTTAAATTGTTGTCTTTATTAAATATAATAATTTCATTTATTTGTATATTATAAATTAATACTTTATTACTAATATATGTATTTTTTTGATTATTTTTTGCATATGCAATCGTTTTATTGATATATTACTATATTTCATTAATTTTAATCTTATATTTTATAATATATATTTCATATTATAAAATTAAGTGTAAACGTATTTCGAATTTAATTTTTTGTTGTTTTTTTAACAGTATACCTTTATTTTAGATAAATTGCGTATAAATAAATTAGAATTCTAGCAATTATTACAATTTATTTTCATAAAATTCTTCTATATTATTACGAATTGCATATATTGTAGCTTGAACTCTATCATCAACCTCTATTTTTTTAAATATACTTGTAATATAATTTTTTACTGTTTTTTCGGATAGAAACAATTTATCTGCTATTTCTTTATTCTTTAACCCCTTAGAAATTTCATATAATATACTCAATTCTCTATTGGTTAATGATTCTAAGTTTTCTGTTTCCTTGTTCTTTATCATATTATTATTACTCTTTTTTATATCTAAAAATATAGCTTTTATTAAGGAATTATCTATATATTTTTCTCCTATATACACACTTCTTATTGCTCTTACAATTTCAGTTCCTGCTGATTCCTTTAAAATATATGCGTCAGCCCCTATATCTATAGCTTCCATTATAGTTTTTCTATCATTTTCTACAGTAAGCATTACTACTTTTATATTTAAATATATTTTTTTTAATATCTTCAATGTATCTAATCCATTTTTTATTGGCATATTTATATCTAATAAAACTACATCAGGAATGTTTTCTTTTAAGGAATTCAACATTTCTTCCCCATTTTTAAATTGTCCAACTATTAAAAGATCCTCTTCAAAGCTTATTATTCTATTTAACCCTTCTCTTATTAAATCATGATCATCCACTACCATAACACTAATTTTATTATCAATCATTACTTTTTACCTTTCTACTTATTGGAAGTTTTATTTTATATATTGTTCCTTGTCCCTCAGAAGATTTCAATTCTATTTTACCTCTTAATTGTTTCACTCTCTCAAATATACCTATTAAACCATAGCGATTTCCTTTTTGTTTTGTACTCAGTAAGGTTTCTTTAACATCAAAACCTCTTCCATCATCTTGAATATAAATAAATATATACTCTTTTGTATAATTAATTCTTATTTCGGCATTCTTAGAATTAGAGTGTTTCTTAATATTATGCAATATTTCCTGAATAATTCTGTACACAGCAATTTGTATTATATTTTCTACTTTAAATTCAGATTCCTCAATAAAAAGATTTATTTTTATATCATTTTCTGATGAAATAATATTTTTCATTTCTTTTATAGAATTATTTAATCCATGCTCTTCAAGTGATAATGGTCTTAAATCGTATATTATTCCTCTGACTTCTTTTAAAGCCGTTCTTACATTTGATTTTAAGTCATCTAATTCCCTTATTCCTTTTTCTAAATCTTTTCTTAGAACTACTTTACAAAAATCTATTCTCATCATGGCATTTGCAATATATTGTGCTGGGCCATCATGTATCTCTCTTGCAATTCTTTTTCTTTCTAATTCCTGATTTTCTAATATTTTTATTCCAGTTATCATTTCATTTTTTTCATCTTCATCATTTATACTATCTAATACTTTTCCATCTAAATATCCTAAGGCAATATTTATCTGATTAACAGCACTTTGAGCTTCTTCTATACTTAAATTATAAACTTTTAAAGTTCTTTCTAGAGAATCCCTTTTAGATATAAGATCCTTTTCTTCATTTTGCTTAGTTATATATTTTACTCGTATATCTAAGGCTTCTTCGTATATCTGTTTAAACATATCTGAGTTTGTTTGATGTGTTTTTTTAGACTCTTCTACTAATTTATTCCTCATCAACTTGTCTATTTTTTCTAAATAATCTACATCCTCAATAACTTTTTCTAGTCTTTTTTTTATATCAATAAGTTCTCTTTTTTTCACATCCACTTCATCTCTCATGCGATCTGCAATATGGAATATCTTGCCCTTACCTGAGTTTATTTCTTCTATAACTTCATCTACTATTTCCCTTACAGTATAATTACAATACTTATCTTTTATCATAATACCTCCAGCTATATTTATTGGTTAAAACATCAAATATAACATTAAAATACCATAAAATTATTGATTAGTAAAATGTTTGAATAAAAGTTTAAACTCTATAAAAATATATTTAAAATATAAAACAAAAAAAATTAATAATTAAAAATAATATTATTTTTAATTATTAATTCTACTGTCTTAGCTATAGCAAATATTATATAGCCCATTTTCTATTTTCGGTAAAGGATACATTCATCCACTTTTTCAAATCAAAATGATTAGTGTTTTTATCTATTATTTCTCTTACCTTATCCATATCTTCTATTGATTTTATCTTTGAATCTTTTGATACAATAAAATCTATTTCTATTCTAAGTTCTCTCCCTACCTTAGCTACTCTTGCTATAGAATCTTCTAATTCATATTCTTTTTGTATCTCTTTTACTAAAGCATTTATATCATAATTAATTTGTTCATCAGCTGTAGAATTGCTTATTTCTCTAAAAGCATCAATTATGGAGGTTATAGGCATCCTTAAAAATATTGCAGAACTTAAAATAACCATTCCTGGATCTACATAACTTGATAATGTTGCTAGTCCAATACTCTTTAGAAGTATTGATAATAAAAATCCTACTAAAACTCCTACACTTAACATAGCATCCATAAACCACTGACTACTTTCAACTTTAACTATTTCAGAATTAAGATTTTTTGATGATTTTCTCATATATAAATATACTAAAGTACATCCAATAGATGAAATTAATGCATATCCTAATGCAAAACCTGCTTCTACATCATTACCTCCATTTAAAATTTCTTTTATAGAAGATATCATGTTTATAGAACAAGTTATTAGTAATACTAACGACTTAATTATTACTAATAGCGGTTCTAGTGTTGCCTTTCCAAAAGGGTAATTATTAAAATCATTTTTATTTATAAAATTAGTAGTAATAATTGCAAATAATGCTAATCCTAGACTTACTAATGAGTATAATCCATCAAAAGTTATCATTTCTGAATGTATAGCTCATCCCCATGCAATACCTAAGATAGCGAAGAACAATCCACCTATTGCTGAAAACTTAAGAATTTTGTTTTCCGCTTTCATAATATCACTCCTTCGACCTGAAATTCTTATGATATCATTTTACTCTTTTAAGGAGCTTTGTTCTATTCATATAGATGTTCTATATATTCTATTAATATGACTATTTATAATTTAATGATTTTAATGAGAAAGCATAAAAGTACATTATATATCTTGTATTTATACCTTAAAAGATATTATTTTATTCTAAATTTGTTTATTTCCATATTTTTTTCATTTGTACTTGCATTTAATTCTTCACCAACTTCAGCAACTCCTTGAGCCATAGAACTAAGTTCCTCTGAAAAACTTTTAATTTCTTCTGAAGAATGAGATATCTCTTCTAATAATACTATTGATTTTTCTATAGAATCTATTATCATATTTTTTTCTGATGATACCATATCCATTTTATTATTAACATCAGTCATTTTAGGAATTATCTCAATTATTTGATCTACTATCTCTTTAAATGATAGTATTGATTTATCTATAACACCATATTGGTTAGATAACTTTTCATTCATAATTTCCGATGTATTTTTCACATCATTTCCTTCTTTTATTACAGTAGTTAAAAGATTATCTATGTTAAGGGAAGAGTTTTTAACTTCTTCTGCTAGTTTTCTTATTTCATTAGCTACTACTGCAAACCCTCTTCCTGCTTCACCTACTCTAGCAGCTTCAATAGATGCATTTAATGCTAAAAGATTAGTTTGATCTGCTATAGAATCAATAAAAATAGCTATATCTTTTATCTTTTCTAATGAGTAATATAATTCTCCTAACTCATTATTCATATAAGATGAATAATTTTGTATATCGGTCTTTGAATCTTTAAGCATTACTAAATCTTCTTTATTAGTACTTAGTTGCCTATTTACATTATTTAAAAGATGATTTGTTTCATTAATCAATGACTTTACCTCTTGAATTGATATTTCAAATCCATTAAGTAAATTACTAATTTCCTTTGCTCCTTCATTTTGAATATATATATTCGAATCGACTTCTTGAATTGTTGCTGTTACTTCTTGTGATGATGCTGCCATTTCTTTACTTGATTGAGAAAGTTTTTCTATATCTGTTAATTCTTTGTTTGATAAATATAGAATTTTATCTATCATTGCTGAAATTTTCAATTGTAAATCATTAATATAGTTTCCGATTAACTTAATTTCATCATTACTTTTAACTTCTACAACTTTTGTTAAATCCCCATCAGAAATTGTAATAAGTCCATTTATAACTGTCCTTACATTTTTATTAATATTTGTTGATAAAATAAATGATACTATTCCATAAACAATAATTAAAATAATTGATAATACTCCAAGCTGAACTAGTATAACATCTCTAGCACTTATAATATTAGTGATATCTTCTGATATTTCCAATAAAGCAGTAATTTTGCCATTCATGTCTTTAATCGGATAATACGCTTTTATTAAGGTTTTATCTTTATCCTTAAACTGTGTAGATATTATTTCACCATTAAAAGAGTCTTTTATTGCAGTAGTTGACTCTACTTTTTTGCTGAAGTTTAATAAGTTATTTGCTGTATCTACTATTATTTCTACTTTTTCTTCATTTCCTTTTGTTAATATTGATGCATATATAATATTTTCATTACTTCTTGCATTTGATAAATCACTCTTTAATTTTTTATAATCATAACTTCCAGTTGCCCTGTCCTTTATCACTGTATCTATATCAGCTGTTGATATACTTCCTTTTATATTTTTCCCCTTAGATAGTACATCTTTTTCTATAGAGTTTAATAAGTTTCTAAATATAAGTACATTTATACTTAATAATATAAGCATAGCAATAATAGTAACACTGACTGTTATGCTAAATATTTTTTTCCCAATTGTATTCATTTTTTTACTTTTCTTTATTTTTTTCTCTTTTATCTTTGTGTTTTCTTTTGCTATCTTATGTTTTTTTCTTTTTTTATTTATCCTTATCTTTTTCATTTTACGCTGCCCCCTATTTGTAAATATTTATTACCAGTATGTTATAATTTTAATCATTTAGCAACTTTTTGTAAATATTTATACTTGTATAAATGATTAAAAAATAATTTAGTTATGTTAATAATATTCTTTTTTAATCGCCATATAAAAATTAAATTCCTTGCATTTAATTTTTTATTCGTATCTTATAATCAAATCTTTAATTTTTTTTCTTTTATACATAAAATAAAATATGTATATTTTTAGTAATTTTTCCCATAAATTCTTGAATTTATTGACTATACGAGTTAAACTATATATGTACAATAAAGATACAAATTAATTTATAGAAAGTTGGTATTTATGAGCAATAATAATCTTAATACTGAAACACCAAAGGAAGTGGTACAATCTACCCCAAAAAGTATAATTTCATTTTTAAAATCTTGGAAAACTATACTTATAGTATTTTTAATACTAATTTCAATCTTAGGTTATTGGTTAATTAAAAATACTAATTTAATTAATAGTTATTCTAATAAGGTTTATCCAGGCGCTTATATACTAAATAAAGATTTAGGTGGATTAAATAATGATGATTTACACAAAGCACTAGTATCTTTAATTGAAAATATAAGTGATAAAAAAGTAGCTGTAGAAGCTAATAACCAAAACTTTGAAATTGCCTACAAGGATTTAGATGCCACCATTAACTATGAGGACCTTGAAAATGAAATTTTAAGTTTCGGCAAAAATGAAGGTTTCTTCCAAAAAATTAATTTATTAAAGAAACCGAAAAATAGGGAATATAATTTTGAAGTTCTTTTTAATGATGAGAAATTAACTTCATTTGTATCTAGTATATCTAATACTATAGATGTTTCCCCTACAAATGCCTCTATAGACATTTCTGGTGGGGCTATAAATATATCAAGTGACTCTACAGGCCTTAAATTAGATTCAGATGATTTATTGGAAAATATTAGGTCTAATATTAAAGATATGAATGCCCCAAACATTTTAAATGTGATTGGGAAAGTTGATGTTGTAAATGCTAGCATTACAGCTAGTGCATTAAATAATGTTACTAGTAGAATTTCTTCTTTTTCTACTAGCTATAAAGCTGGTCCTAGTGGTACAAACCTTCAAATCGCTGCAAGAAATATAGATAATTCAATAGTAATGCCTGGAGAAACTTTTTCTACTGAAAAGGCAATAGGCCCAACAACTATTGAAAATGGATTTGTATCTGCTAATACTTACGTCAATGGAGAAGTTGTTCCTGGTGTTGGTGGAGGAGTTTGTCAGGTTGCCTCTACTCTTTATAACACAATATTAAGAGCTGGAATTATACCTACTGAAAGACTTAATCATATGATGAAGGTTTCTTATGTTCCTATAGGACTTGATGCTACTTTAGCTGATAATCTTATTGATTTAAAGTTTGTAAATAACTTTGATGTTCCTATTGTAGTTAATAGTTATGCTGGGAATGGGAATTTAACCATTGAATTTTGGGCAAATGAAGCTGTAAAAGGCGGCATAACATATGAACCTGTTTCTGTTCCGTTAAGTTCATTAAGTGCCGATACTTATTTGTATGGATATAACTCTAATGGTGAATTAGTTGTTAATGAATATCTAAATAGGAGTACTTATCAACCACTTCCAAACTAAAAAGCTGAGTTTCCTCAGCTTTTTTTAGTGTTATTATTACTAATTAACAATATATATCTGCTAAATTTAAAATTACTTTCCCGAATTAATTCCTGCTAAATATCCTGTTGAAAATGCCATTTGAAGATTATATCCTCCAGTTTCAGCATCTATATCAATAACTTCACCTGCAAAAAATAATTTTTTTATTTTTTTAGATTCCATTGTAGATGAATTTATTTCTTTTACACTAACTCCGCCACTTGTTACCATAGCTGCTTTAATTGTAATTGTGTCTTCTACTGTTAATTTCATTTCTTTAATATATTCTATTAACTTAGCTTCATCTTCCTTTTTCAATTCTGAAATTTTAATTTCATTTAAGTTTAAAATATTTAATAGTTCTTTTATAAAATTTTGTGGTAAATACCCTTTTAAATTATTTACTAGACCTTTATTTGCATTAGTTCTTATTATTTTAGATAACTCATCTTTAGATATCTGCGGTAAAAAATCTAATTTTATCTCTACTTCTTTTTCCTTTAAAATTTTACTTATATATGACGAAATTTTCAAAACCCCAGGTCCAGATATTCCAAAATGTGTAAATATAATATCTCCTTGACGTTGTATTTTTTTCTTTTTAATAGTTGTGCTTACTATTACCTCTTTCATTGATATTCCTTGCATATTTTTAATAAATCCTTCTTTAATAACAAGAGGAATCAATGCTGGATATAAAGGATTTATAGTATGCCCATACTTTTGTATTATATCATACATACTTCCATCTGATCCTGTTGTAGGATAACTTTTTCCTCCTGTTGTAACTATAACACTATCAGCATATATCTCTCTGTTATCTTCAGTTACTATTCCCTTAATACATTCATTATCAACAATTAAATCATTTACCTTTGTATTATATAATATTTCAACTCCATTTTTTATCAAATTATTTTTAAATATATCTATCACTTCATCTGCTTTATCACTTTTGGTAAATACCTTTTCATCATATTCAATTTTGTATTCTAATCCGTTATTAGAAAGATACTCAAGTAAATTAATATTTGAAAAAGTATAAAATGCACTATATAAAAACTTTTTATTTGTTACTATTTTTTCAAAGAATTCTTCTATATCTCTATTATTAGTTATATTACATCGCCCTCCACCAGTAAGCTTTAACTTTTTCCCTATCTCATTATTTCTCTCAATTAAAGTAACTTTATTACTTTTAGACGCTGATAACGCTGCCATTATCCCAGCTGGTCCAGCTCCTATAACTATAACTTTTGCCATAATCAATCTCCTATAATTTTATTTAATATTTAAAATATATTATATACTAAATATTAAATAAAATCACTTAGCTATAACTTGTTCTCTTATTTAAAAAGTTTTATTATTTTAACTTTATAATAATAAAGAGAACTATCATAAACTAAGTGATTTTAATATTGTAAAACATATTACGTTAATTTATTCTTAGGAATATTAAAGGCTGTGTTCCATAATATGACGTCTATAATCAATAACACTAATCCATATATATATATTCCTATATTAAAGAAATTTGATAAAATATGAAGCATTAATGCTACTAATATAAATACTATAGATAATATAGCAATTCCAACGCTTGAACCATTATTAGTTCCTTCAAATTTCTCTGAAAATGGATATGACTTACTGCTGATTAAAAAATTTAATATTGTTATCAATATAATTGATAACAATACTATTATAAGATGTTTTATAACTCCTTCTGAATATATAATTATAAATAATATTGATATAAGTATATATGGTGGTATTACAAGTTTAAAAAACATACCTTTTATAACACCTTTGTATATTGATGATATATTTTTAATTGGAGCTACCTCATAAATCCATGCGCCGCTATACTTTTCAGAGTATTTAAGCATTACTACTATATTAGGAATTATCAAAGTGAAAGCATAAATTGAAAGATATAAGCTTGAATTAACTAAATTATTTCTTATACTACTAATACTTCCTCCTCTAAATCCAACTAACATAAATATAAATGGTAAAATTATTCCCAAGGCAATATTAGGGTACACCTTAAGCTTAAATTCTCTCTCTGAATTAATTATTTGCACTGAAAACTTAAAGAAAGCCCTTTCTATTTTATCTTTACAAACTAATTTGCTAATCTTAAGTATAAGCTTATTTTTTTCTTTTGACTTTTCGTTATTATTATTTAATTTTTGTAAATACTTTTCAAATGTAGGTGTTAATTTCAAATATACAATTAAAGAAATTATAGGGATTATCAGGGATAGAATACTCATTATTATTTTATATACCGTTATTCCTTCTCCATCTATAATAGATAATGGTGCTGCAAACCACATAGGCGGCACCAGTATATGCCAAGATTTATAAGTATAAACAATCTTATCTAAATCAATAAATTGAAATATTCTGGGTAAAATTTGATATATTATAACCATAAATATACTAAGTATAGTTTGTACATAATTTATCATATCTTTTAACTTTTCTCCATCAAAGAATTTAAGCACTAAAAGATATAGTAATGCTGTTATCATAATCATAAATATATCTATAAGTATTATTTCTATTAAAAATATTAAGAAGAATGCTATTCCATATTTAAATGATAATAAAAAGGAAAATCCTACTAATGATAATGTTAAATAAATTATATAAATACAAACATGCGTAATTTTAGCTGCATTTATAGTTTTACTATCTATACCCTTGGTATAGATAATGCTTTTGTCCTTCACATCCAATATAACATAAGAAAAATCTGATATAAATACAGTTAATATCATAAACATTATTGCTGCAAAATATATAGACATCTGATACATCATATTAATCCTAAATATAAGTGTTAATCCAAAAAATATTCCTATAAATGCATATAATATTAATGATTTATAAAATTCATTTGATTCGCCTTTTTTCTTTTTTCTTTCATTATTAAAAACTGTTGCTTTTCGTCTTCCATCCATAGTTAATTTAGTATTAATAATTAGTCTTAATATATCATAATCTACTCCTGATTTTTCATAAAAGAATCGTAACTTATCCAATATTTTTAAAACCTTAAAATCCTTCATAATCTTATACCTCTTTAATTACAGATATAAAATTTTCAGCAAGTTCTTTATATTGGTTAAATCCTGTAATTTCATTAAAAATATTTTCAAGAGAACTGCCTTTATGACTATTCTTTAATTCCTCGAAATTTCCATCTGCAACAATCTCTCCATTATTTATTAAAATTATTCTATCACTTATTTTTTCAACTACTTCCATTATATGAGATGAATAAAATATTGTTTTTCCTTCCTTTGCAAGGTGAGATAGAATTTCTTTTATAATAATTACACTATTTGCATCAAGTCCACTTAAAGGCTCATCTAAAAATAACATTTCTGGATCATGTATTAGACTTGAAATAAGTATAAGTTTTTGTTTCATCCCTTTCGAATATGATGAAATTCTTTGTTCATAAACCTCCTCAATTCCCATTATATTCATTAACTTTCTTGCCTTACTATCTGCTTTTTCATAATCTATTCCATATAATTGAGCTATAAATGTAAGGTATTCTTTTCCTGTTAAACTATCATATATTTCTGGAACCTCAGGAACGTATCCTATTTTTCTTTTATAATTATCATCTATTTTTGAAATATCTTCACCAAAAATTTTAATTTCTCCAGTATATCCTGTAAGTAATCCCATAATTAACTTTACAGTAGTACTTTTTCCTGCACCATTTGGCCCTATATATCCTATTATGCTACCTTTATTTATTTTAAGATTTATTTCTTTTAAAACATCTTTTTCTCCAAAACTCTTTTTTAAATTTATTAATTCTAATACTATATCATCATACATAAAATCATCCCCCTTAGATAATTTTACAATATATTTAATCTTTTGTAAATTTTTTCTAAAGGTTGGCTTTTATTTTTGATTATTATATTTTCTATAATTTAATATAAAACTTCTCTTCATATTCAATAAATCTTCCATATCATTTAAAAATTGTAAAAGTTGTGCTCTATTTTCAAACTCTTCTCTTGTTTTAGGTAGAGACATCTTTTTAAAGTCATTTTTTAATATTTCTAATTCATCAAGCAATTCTTCACAATCATTTGCCTCTTCTATTTGATTGGCTACTTTTTGTGTAAAACTAGATATCATATATGTTTGTTCAAATGACATATAAAACTTTTCAAAGTGAGTTCTAAGCTTTTTTATGATATCAAATTGGTTTTTTCTCATATTCATATAATCAGTATAATAAGATTCACTTTTAAAAAAGCTATTATTCACTATTTTATAAGCTCTTTCACAACTTTCATTTATCCTTTTTTCCAAAGCATTCATTATTATTTCTTCATCGATATCCACCGTATAAGTAACAAGGGATTTCGCCATCTTAGATAAAATAACTTTATAACTATCTTCTATATATTCCTTATCTACATTAAATTTATGTTGAAGAGAAGGCATAAATAAATTAGCTATAGATGCTATACCAATTCCAATTATCATTAGTAAAGTTTCATTTATTATCCAATATAGGTTTATTGGATTTGCAATAAGCAAATGTGTGGATAATACAACTGCCGGTACCATTCCTTCTGATATATTTAATTTTGATGTTAATGGTATAAAAATTAGAAGGAATATTGCAAAAGTAATAGCATTTTGCCCAATAATCTTATATATTAAAAAAGATAATATAATAGCTAAAATACAAGCAGCCACTCTATTTTTACCTACTATTAATGCTTTTCTTCTAGTATCTTGAATACTCAAAATCGCTATAACTGCTGCTACTGTTGAAAACTGTAAATTTAACATATTCGCAAATATTAAAGTTACTGCTGCTGATATAGACATCTTCACTGCCAGATTATTTATATATTTCATTTTTACCTCCTACCTACATTTACTTAAAACTTCTTTTTGCATAACCACATCTTTTACATAAGTCTTCTACAGCACGTCTTCTTGAAAATCCATTATATATTTTTTGGGCTCTTTCTGAATTAATTATATCTTCTAAGTTATCTTTTAATATATTTCCTAAAGGTATATTTCCTTCACTATCTAAACAACAAGGAACTACAGTTCCATCAACTAATATACCAATTTGGTCTCTTAATCCATAGCAAAATACTTCTTCACTTATTAAAGATAAATTTGCATCTGGCCACATAAATTTTTCTGCCATATTTAAATACACTTTATCTTTTAATTTTAAATTTCTTTTTTCTTTTAATGCTGAAAATAAGTCGAAATTTAGATTAAGCTTATCTTCAATTAATCTTACTATCTGTAAGTTTAAATCATTATTTGCTTTTAGTTCTTCTGTATCTATATTCCAAAGCCTAAGTGAGCATATAGTATCACTTTCTACTGTAGATACATTAATAAAATCCAATATATCATTAATATATTTATAAAATTCTCCATTATTATTGGCTTCAAAACTATGTAATGAAAAATTTACTTGTCTTACTGCATTTGATGATATTAATATATCCTTAACTTTTCTTATTAATGTTCCATTTGTTGTTATATTTATATTTAAATTTTCTTCTTTTGCAATATTAAGAAATATTTCTAAATTATTATTTAGAAATGGCTCACCCATTAAATGAAAATAAATATGATTAGTATATCCCTTTATTTTATCTACTATTATTTTAAAATCTTCTATACTCATAAATCCTAATTTTCTACTTGTTTTTGGACAAAAATTGCAACTTAAATTACAAATGTTAGTTGTTTCTATATATATTTTCTTGAATCTTGTCATTTACTTTCCCCTTTTCTATATACTATAAAAATAATTTATCATATTATTGTCTTCTTTCCAAACATATTTAAATTTTATGACGAACTTAAATTGTAACATAATTAAATGATTTCCTATATATTTATAATAGGTATATAAATATGAAGGATGTGAAATTATTTTGGACCCATATAAAATTTTAGGAGTTACGCCTACTTCCTCCACTGAAGAAATTAAAAGAGCTTATAAGAACATATTAGATGAGTACAGTTCTAATAATTCAGATTTTGATTCTCGTCCCCTTGCTGAAGAAGTGCTTTTTGAAGCTAATATGGCCTATGATGTATTAGTTAATGGAGCTATATATCAAGAGATTCGTACACTTATAGATAATAATAATATTCCTATTGCTGAAAGCAAATTAAATGTTTTGGATCTAAAAAATTCTGCTGAATGGAATTATTTAAAGGGGTTTGTATATTTTAAAAAAGGATGGTTTGATATGGGGGTTCAGCACATAGTAACTGCAAATGAACTTGACCCTAGTAATGATGAATATGCTAAAACTTTAAATACATTAAAAACTCGTTCTCATGAGATAATAAATTATTATAAGCAAAATAATCCTCAAGGTGCTCCTCAAAATAATATGAATGCCTGTAGTGGTGGCAATATGGGTGGCGCTGGAGGCGGAATGTGCTAATATTATAAAAAACGGGATGATAATTTGAATTATTTACCATCCCTTGTTTTTATAAACTATTTTAAGACTATTCTTGATAAATATTAAATTTATCAAGAAGCTCATTCATATTAGCTGTCTTATTAGCTAAATTATTAGAACTCGAAGCTACTAATTTAGTATGCTTTTTAAGATCTTCAGAAGATGCTGATATTTCTTCTGCTGATGCTGCTATTTCTTCTGATAACGCTGAAACTTCTTGGACAGTTTCTAAAAGAATAGCTTTATCCTCTTCTATCTTAGTAAAAGAATTATTAATATCTTTTATTTTAGGACTAATACTCTTAACAGAATTAGATATATTATTAAAAGATGTAATTGTTGATTCAACAACATTTTTTTGGTTATCTAATCCCTTTCCCATCTCTTCTGTTTCAGCTGATATTATTTTTACACTATTAAATATATTATTTAATATATTATAGATATTATTTGATGCTTCCTTAGATGTTTCTGCTAATGATTTCACCTCTTCCGCCACAACTGCAAACCCTTTTCCTGCTTCTCCAACTCTTGCTGCTTCGATTGCTGCATTTAATGCTAAAAGATTGGTCTGGTCTGCTATTTCATCTATTAATACAGATATATTTCTAACTGTCTCTATGTCATTATTCATATTTTTTATACTTTCAATAAATGCTGTAAATTTCTTATCAAAAGAATTAATAGACTCAATTAAGTTTTTCATATCTGTGTTACTTTTTTCTGAATCTTTATCTATTCCTTTAGAAACAATTTTTATATTTTTAATATTACCTTCTGTTTCCTTAATACTCTCTCCAAGTTTATTAACAATGCTAACTATATGTAACAATTCGTTAGACTGCTTATTTGTTCCATTTGCCACCTCATTTATTGATAAATATATGTTTTCTGCTGATTGACTAAGCTCCTCTGAAACATAAGCTAAGGTAGCAGAATCTTCTAAAGTATCATTAGATAAATTTATTACACCACCTATCATATTATTTACTTCAGTTTTAGTATTTTCAATAGCTTTACATATATCTCCTATTTCATCATTTCTATTTAAATGCTTTTCATGAAAACTCATTTTCAAATTACCCTTTGAAAAATCATTCATGCTAGTTGTTATCAACTTAAGTATTTTGCTAATAGCTTTTGTAACTAGTAATATTATTATAATACTTACTATAAGTATTAACACTGAAGATATTGTCAAGGAAAAAGCTAATCCTTTTAATTCTTTTAATAAATCCTTATTTCCAACTGTTATACCTATTTCCGCTAATGATCTATTGACAAAATAATATACTGTTAACGATATCATAGTTAGTTGTAAAATGACTATTCCTATAAAATACATAACTAGTTTGCTAGTAAATTTTTTTACTCCCATAACCTCATCCCCTTATTTAATTAAATTTCTATATAGCGATTTAATTATACCATATTATGTTAATCTTTTTTACTACTTTAATTAAAATTATAGTATATTTATTTAATTATACTAATATTATTAATCATATAATATTATGGGTAAGTAAAATAATAATAAAATTCTTCTGTTTTTTCAAAATCATAGCTTAAACTAAAAAGTCACCATAGTCTAAATATGGTGACTTACCTATAAGGTTAATATCATTTTTATTTTACTCTAATTGAGTTATTAGCCTTCTCATTACATCCTTTAGCTTTCCTTCTCCAATCTCTTCGTGAGTTATAGCAATTACAAGTTTTATATCATTATCTGATATATCCCATTTATATGCCTTTATATCCATTATTGATTCATCTGGCAGGATATCTTCCATATCAGTAGCTAATTCTTCTGATAAACTTATATATTCATCAAAAAGTTCATCCCCACTTAAATTGTCTATACTATAATCATCTTCTATAATTCCATTTAAAATATCTATACCTATGCTTAGATTAAATGCTAGCATATCTTCTCTTTTAGTTCCCTTACTCATGTCTTTAATAACTTTAAATTCTGTGTTATTTTCAATTTCATTTTTTACTTCTTCTGTATCAACTACTTTTCTTCCAAATGCAATATACATAATTACACCTCCATAGTATTAAATCTTTGCATGTTTTCGAAAATTATTCATGCTTATTTTTTTGTCTTAAATCTTTAAGTAACTCTTTAAATCTTTTAAGCTCAGCCATATATTTTTTATGCTCTAATTGAGGAAAGGCTTCAATAAATCTTCTCTGTTTATTTAACTTAAACTCCTTCTTAATATCCTTGAAAATATTCATATTTCTAAGGATATTATTTAAGTTAATTATGCCTTTAACTGATATAATTATATCCATTAATAAGATAACAATACATAAAATTGCTATGATTACTATAGTAATCATATTTAATCTATTTATAATATTTTTTACAATTGGATGTATTAATTTAATTAACATAACTGATAATGTTGCAAATAGTGTTGAATTAAATAAACAAACTCTTCCTTTTATATTAAATTTTCTATTAGAATAATTCCAGAGCCTTGTATGAAAAACATATTCTAACAATATATCTGCAATAAATTCAATGATTGAAGCAATTACACCTCCAAGAATAAATATTAAAATTGCTGAATTAACATTGGTCCAATTCATTATATATAATACAAATAATGCCCCAAAACCATAAACTGGACAAACTGGCCCTTTTAAAAAACCTCGATTTATAAATTTTTTAACTGGTACTGAACAATAAAAAACTTCACATATCCATCCTAAGAAACTGTATATACTAAAATATAGTGCAATATTTAAAAAACCCATAAAGATCCTCCTCGGAAATTATTACTATATTATACTACTATTTATAAATCTTTAGTTTCTTATATCTAAATATCCTTTGTTATTTTTTTATATTTATAGTTTCTATTACTTCATTAAATAATTTATTATAAAAATTATCAAAACCATCATCTTCTAATTGTATTTCTTCATTATCATTTATATAGAACTTGTCCATAGTAGCTACTATTAGATCAAACTTTTTTAAATCATTTTCCTCTAGTAAAACATTGTAAAGATATGATAAATGATTTTGCATATATTTTTGCATTTCCTTAACATCTGAATCTTTTAATTTTCCTTCTTCATAAAGTCTTTTAATTGGTCCATTTCTAAAAATGAAATAAGTTGATGCTTTAGTTATTCTTATAATATAATCTTTTGGTATTCTATTTTTCATTATTACTCACCTCATACTTTATTCATATGTATATATTACATTTATAGTATTAAAATACAACATAATTATCTGTTAATAATTTGTTACATTTAGTATATAGATTGATTATATCAATTCTTTATATTATAATATATTTTAAATATATTTAACAGAGGTGTTGAAATGAGATTTCTTCAAGGTACATATGGAATTGATTTATTATCATTACTACTACTATTTTTAAGTTCTTTATTTAACCTTTCTCGTTATACAAGAATAGTAGGGTTGGCAATATTTTTAATAGCTATATTTAGAGTGTTTTCAAGAAATATATATAAAAGACGAAGTGAACTTAATTCGTTTATTTCTTTTATAAATAAACCATTATCTAAGTTTGGGGTTTCAATTCCTATTAATCTTCCACCTTTTGATTTAAATAATCTATCTTATGTTTTTAGAATATTTGAGAATAAAATTAAAGAAAAGAAGAATTTTAAAATAACAAAATGTCCAACCTGTGGGCAAAAATTAAGGCTTCCTAGGAAAAAAGGAAAGATAGTAGTAACTTGTAAAAGATGTTCAAACAAATTTGATTTTAAAACTTAAAATACTTAAAAATAGGATAGGGATTATAAAATTTTAATCCCTATCCTATTTTATTTTTATCTTATGGAATATCTATACCTCTTCCTGCAACATATATTTCAAACCATTGATCTTTTGTAAGTTTTAATTCTGTTGCTCTAACTGCACCTTTAATTCTTTCTATATTTCCAGATCCAACTATAGGCATTATTTTACTTGGATGCATTAGTATCCATGCATATACTACTTCATCAATATCTGTAGCTCCAACCTCTTCTTTTACATTATTTAAAGCTTTTCTAACTCTAAGTGAAGCTTCATCTTCTCCCTTAAATATCTTTCCTCCTGCCAAAGGTGACCATGCCATTGGTTTAACTCTTTTCTCAAGCATTAAATCTAAAGTTCCATTTTCAAAATGCTCTAAATTTAAAGGTGATACTTCTATTTGATTAGTTACTAATTCATTATCTAAATAAGAATTTAGCATATTAAATTGAGCTGGTAAGAAATTGGATACTCCAAAATTTCTTACTTTCCCTTGACTTTTTAACTTTTTAAAAGCCTCTGCCACTTCTTCTGGATTTAGTAATGGATCTACTCTATGAATTAATACAAGATCTAGATAATCTGTTTTAAAGTTTTTTAAAGATCTCTCTACTGATTTTATTATATGTTCTGAACTTGTATCATAGCAATGAGACTTATTTTCTGGCCTGTTTATTGAAGGAAACTTAATTCCACACTTTGTAACTATTTGCAGCTTTTCTCTTAATCCCTTCTTTAAGTTTAGTGATTCACCGAACTTTTCTTCACAACAGAAATTACCGTATATATCTGCATGATCTATTGTTGTTATCCCCAACTCATAAACTTCTTCTACTAACTTTAGTAATTCTTCATTACTTAACTTCCAATCCATTAATCTCCAATGTCCATGAATTATTCTAGACATTTCTAAATTATTACTTAATCTAATCTTTTCCATTTTCTTTCATCCTCCCAGTAAAATAATAATTTGTTAGTGCACAGATCACAGTTGTAAAATTTTGCGAATCATTTTTCAGTTCACAGTTCA
>NZ_LBMX01000084.1:0-42907 GCF_001010885.1 Clostridium sp. C8
TGAACTATATAAATTGCTTCGTAATTTATAACTTAAGTTTTAAAAGACAAAAGTCCTTAACTATTACTTTTCACTTTTTCTGTGAACTTTTGATTTTCTCCAATTCATTTATAAATTCCTCAGAATTTAAATTACTTATATAAAAGACACACATTATGTAATCATGTATTTCTTCGATAATTGTAGTTACTCTTGTATGATTAGTTAAATTATCTACTTCAAACCGTTTATTTAAATTTATATATTTCTTTTTCCCATTTATTTTTATATATTTGTAATCACATGCAAACTCTATTTTAACATCTTCTTGAGTTTTGCTTGCTAAAATCATACCACTTTTAGTATATTTAAAACAATATCCATCTTGTTCGAATATTTGCATTTTATCAATACCTTCTAAAATTTCCTCGTAATTATCCCATTCTCTTTCAATATCTTCTTTATCATAATAATAGTATCTTATATAAATATCTATATTAAAAAGTTTATTGTTGCTATTTTTTTCATCTAAATCTACATATTTGTCTATACGATAATTTTCTCTTAGTTTTATATTTACATTATTTAATCCTTCTTTTATATTTTCACAATTTCTTTTAACTTTGTCTACTGTTTTCTTTAAATCTTCTGGATTTATTGACTTATTAAGTTGAAAATCCATTAAAATCACTTTAGAATCATACCTTACTAAATCTATATTAAATTTATTTTCATTATTTTTATTTTCTATTAAGATTAAATCATCTATGATCTCATTTTTATTTTCTATAGAGTTATTATTTTTTAATACACTTATCAATATATCTATAAATTCTATTCTCTTATTAAGTTTTTTCAAAATTATATAAACATCTTCAATTTTTCTCTCTCCAACCATAGTTATTATTTCAGTTAAATCTAACAATAATCCATTATTACATTTATCTAATTTTTCTATTAAGGAATTAATACTATTGTCAACTTTAATGTTATATTCATTTCTTAAATTATTTTCTATTTTTTCTTGTAATTTTACTTCTCTATCAAATATATATTTATTTACCGAATCTTTATCTAATAAAAGAGTTTTTGCCTTATTCAAGTATTTCAGGCAATTATCATAGCCTTCCATTAATTTTTTCTTAGTTAATTTATCACAACATCTATATAACTTCTTATAATTTTCTATTAGTAAACTAGTTGCCGATAGAGCTTCTAAAATTGATATTTCCATCTCATTTTTTACTGTAGATAATTTATATTTATTTTCATAACATAATTCTTCATAATCATCATTTTTGCTTAATTTATTTCTAAGTAATGAATTTTCAAGTTCTAATCTTGCTAAATTTATATTATAAATATCCTTTCTTAAATGATGATAGCTTTCAAGTAAATCTTCATTTTCGCTATATTCTTGTATAGCTTTAAATATATCATTTAATATTCCTATAGCTTCATCTAATTTTTTTTCATATTTTGAAGATTTTTTTAGAATATTTAATAATCTCATACTACTCTCCTTCCGATATCTTCTTACTATTCAAATAAATATATTATATTTATTTATGTTATCCTATTTATATTTATTAATTCACTTAAATGCTTTAATAAATATTTTTCTTGACTTATTATTGTACAGGCTGTATTATGTACTTAATTTAAATACAGGTGTATTTTATGCAAATACACAAATTGAGGGGGCTTTATAATGAAAAATACATCTCTTATATTAAAAATCTTTATTTCCTTGATAGTTGGAATAAGCATCGGAATATTCTTTAAATATCTAAATATTGATACTCCAATAAGGCTACTTGGGACATTTAGTGAACTCTTTGGAAGCTTTTTATCTTTTGTAATTCCACTTATTATGATTGGGTTTATAGTACCTGGAATAGCTTCTCTTGGAAATAAATCTGGAAAGGCTTTATTGTTAACTACTATCCTTGCTTATATCTCTACTCTTGCTGCTGGGTTTTTAGCATTTTCAGTAGGTTCCTTTTTCTTACCTAAATTATTAAAAGTAAATACTTTAAATATAAGTTCAAGTAGTAATATATCTTCTTTTTTTACTATTGATATACCTCCTATAATGTCTGTAATGTCTGCCTTAGTATTTTCTTTTATTATGGGCGTAAGTTTATCAAAACTTAAAAATAGTATTATTTCTAGCATATTTGATGAGTTCAGTATTATAGTTTCTAAAATTATATCTAGTGTACTTATTCCAATAGTACCTATATATATTGGTGCTATTTTTGCAAAACTTAGCTTTAATGGTGAAATATTTACTACTTTAAAAAGCTTTGCATTAGTGTACATAATACTATTTTCTGTTCAAGGAATATATCTTTTAATTCAATATTTAGTTGCTGGTAGTGTAAAAAATGAAAATCCAATTAAATTGCTTAAAAATATGTTACCTGCATATTTAACAGCTGTTGGTACTCAATCATCTTCTGCTACTATTCCTGTTACAGTTCAGTGTGTTAATAATAATTCCGTTAGTGAAGAAGTAACTGATTTTGTAATTCCTCTTGCTGCAACTATACATTTAGCTGGAGACACAATAACCCTTGTACTAACATCTATGGCTGTTATGTATATGACAGGAAGAACTCCAACATTTTCATTAATACTTCCATTTATATTTATGCTTGGAATTACTATGGTTGCTGCTCCTGGCGTTCCTGGGGGAGGGGTTATGGCAGCTCTTGGAATATTGGAATCTATGCTTGGCTTTGGCTCACTAGAAAAACCTTTAATGATTGCTCTTCATGCCGCTCAAGATAGTTTCGGAACTGCTACTAATGTTACAGGAGATGGTGCTATAGCCATATTAATGGATAAGATATTAAATTCTAATAAAAATAAATCTGAAGCTTTAGATAAAGACTTAAATGATGTTAGTGTTGTAAAGTAAAAAGTAGAACTTTATCATATTAGATTTTACAATCATTATGATAAAGTTCTACTTTTTTTGTTACTTTTTATTTTTTATACTAATATTATTGCCATCAGATATAACTATTATTTCGCCGTTTATATCTGTTCTATACGTTTCTATCCCATAAGCATCTATAGTCTG
Source organism: Clostridium sp. C8 (assembly GCF_001010885.1). Taxonomy (NCBI): domain Bacteria; kingdom Bacillati; phylum Bacillota; class Clostridia; order Eubacteriales; family Clostridiaceae; genus Clostridium; species Clostridium sp. C8. Next base: position 3,071 of record NZ_LBMX01000084.1, read on the forward strand.
TAAGGTTTCCTTATGTGGATGCCCATACTTATTATCCACACCACAACTAATTACTCCGTATTTTGGAGCAATTGCTTTTATAAATTCTTTACTTGAGGATGTACTTGAGCCATGATGTCCAAATTTTAACACATCAGCTTTTAAGTTATCTTTATATTTAGATATAACTTGTTTTTCTGAATAAGCTTCAGCATCTCCTGTAAACATGAATGTTGAGTTTCCAAAGGTTAATTTCATTATTGGGGAATAATCATTAAGTTCTTCATAACTCTCATTAATTGGAGAATAGACATCTATCCTTGCTCCTTTTCCTAAATCAAAACTTGTCCCCTCTTTTATAACATTAATTTTTAATCCTTCTTTCTTAACTGCATTTATCATATTTTCAAAAGTTTTTGTAGTACTAGTTACTTTTGGCATATAAAAGCTTTTAATATGATACTCTTCAAATATCTTTGTCATTCCTCCAATATGATCCTCATGTGGATGAGTAGCAATAACTATTTCAAAATCATCTATATTTTTTTCTTCAAGTTGCTTCATTAATTTATCTACATCACTTTTAGGTCCTGCATCTATTAATATATCAAAGTCATTTACTCTAATGTAAACAGCATCTCCTTGTCCAACATCCAGATAAGAGATTTCTATATTTCCATTTATTTTTTCTGTATTTAAGTCTAAAATATCCTTACCAAAATATGTTGATATTATTGTAAATATGGCTAAGATAACTATACTTATAAACTTCGATTTTTTATTTACTTTTTGCTTTGTCAAAATCTTACCTCCTGCAAACATACATTCTTATTTTAATACATATTATATGCTGAGATTTGAAAAATGTCAAAAGGCGTTACATTTTGTCCTGCAACGCCCCATAGTCATAGTCAAATTATAAATAAAACTTCTGACTATGATAATATTATTTGATTATTTTATAATTTTATTCCTTCTAGCTATTTAATGATTTAAGTTTATTTTGTTTTTTTAGATCTTTGTTAAGTTTATACTTTATTAAAGTTTTAGTTACTGTTGATACTAATATAATTCCAAGGGCTAAAGCACCTGCTGAAGCTAAAGTTTTTATTCCTGTTTCTAGTGACTTCATAACATCCCCTGTAATTGCTTCAACCATTGTATAATACATTCCTCCACCTGGAACTAATGGTATTAATGCTGCTATTACAAAAGTCGTTACTGGAGTTTTTAATATCCTTGCAAAAACTTCTGAATATATACTAAGACCAACAGCTGCAAGGAATAAAGATGTTGTATCAGAAACTCCCAGCCTTAAAGAAAATTTATATATAAACCACCCTAAAGCACCACATAAGGCTGAAAAAAATAGATTTTTACCTTTAATATTAAATACTATTCCAAAAGCAAATGATGCTATAAAAGCAGATAAGATTTCAATTATCATATTTATATCCCCCCAAATGTTCCAATCCAGAAACTTAAAACTACTCCAGTTCCAATAGCAACCGCTATAGCTGTTAAAAATGCTTCTGCTCCTCTTGCAAGTCCAGATACTAAATCACCAGCAACTGTATCTCTTATTGCATTGGTAATTGCCAGCCCTGGTACTAAAAGCATTATCGAACCTATTATTACCTTATCTATATCAAATGCTAGTCCAACTTTTATAGATATAATTGCTAAGAAGGCTAAAATCCCAGCACAAATACTACTAATGAAAAATGAATTTAGCCCCATATTCTCACCTTTTATAGAGAAATATTTAACTACTATTCCTATAAAAAATGCTGCTATAGCATCTTTTATAGATCCTCCAAATAAAAAAACAAATCCAAATGCACCAATTGCTGAAAAAGTTATTGTCACTTTATTTGAATACCTTTTTTCTTTTTCTATTTCATTTAATTTATTCTTTAACTCTTTCACATTATATTTATCTTTTACTATATTCCTTGCTAAATCGTTAACCTTATGAATTTTTTGCAAATCCACTGATCTGTTAGAAATTCTGACCACTAATGATTTTATTTCGCCTTCATGAGATACCGATGCTACAATTACAGTTGGTGTCGCATAACTATCTGCTACTTCTATTCCAAAAGACTTGCATATTCTATTCATTGTTTCCTCAACTCTATACGCCTCTGCTCCACTTTCAAGCATTATCTTCCCTGCATAAGCTGAAACTTGAAGTATACTATTTATATCCATTATTTTTACCTCTTCTATATTCAACTTTATATATTATACAATTCTCACAATAGCATGTCTATATAGATTTTTTATTAAAAAGAGGAAAAACTAAATAGTTTTTCCTCAAAAATTTATATACTGTTTATTATATTTAATATATTTTCAACTGATGCTTTTCTTATTGTAAAAATCATATCTTCATCTATTCTAAGCTTACATTCATTTTCATTTATTTTTACTTTATTCAAATTAATTCCAGTTGATTTTATCTCTTTATATTTAGTTGCTGATATATCTATATCAAATTTATTCTCTTTTGTTCCTGTAATTTTTATTAAGCTTCCTTGACATCCGCTATCTTGTATTTTTAATGTTATTATATTATTTCCTTTTAAGACTAGTTTATTTGCAGGAACCGATACAATTGATACCTCTCCTGTCATGGTCATCCAGCCACCACTTAATTTTATTTTAGATAGTAATTCAAGATCGTAATTCTTTGCAATAACATCTAATAGTTGTCCTAACTGGTACACATTTAAATTGTATTTCATTTCTCATACCTCGCAATATTTAATACATATGTTTCTATATAATATTATTTATTATACTATATAGAAGTGAAAATTTCTATCTTTTAATAATTATTATCAAGATATATAGTCTATATCTATATATCCTAAGAATCTACTTACTTCATTTTTTCTATTATATTCATCATGTAAATTAGACAATAAATATAAATTTTCTCTTGCTCTAGTTAATGCAACATAAAAGGTTCTTTTTTCTTCTTCTAAGTTGTTAGATTTAATGGACATATAAGATGGAAATGTATTTTCTTGAAGTCCTACTATAAATACACTATCAAATTCAAGCCCTTTTGATTGATGTACTGTTATTATTGGAATTCTTTTTTTATTAGTTCTATTTATAATCAAATTCTCAAGATCTCCATTTGAAAGACCTGTCAATTTAATTATATCTAATAAAAAATCTTTATTGCTTTTTTTATTATCATCTAAATCTCTCACAAGGACATAAAAATCTCTAAGTCTTTCTATCTTTTCTCTTCCTTCCTTAGCACCTTCAATATCCCTTCCTGAATATAATGTTTTTATATTGAATTTATTTATAATATCAACTATTATATCTTGAGGTCTTTTAACTTCAGCTTCCTTAAATAATTCATTAACTTTATTGCTAATATATGAAAATGCTTTTATGTGCTTAGACATATAATTTATTCTCTGTATTGATGTGTGAATTAAATCCTTATTTATAGCTCTTACTAATAATTCACTAGTTGCTAGTATATCATCCATAGCATCATGACTTGGTTTGTTTTTTGTCTTAAATATTTTACTAAGTGTATCTAATTTATAATTAGGTAAATTAGTATAAAATCTTCTATATATATCTAGAGTATCATAAAAAGTTTTAAATTTATGACCTCCTAAGTTATTCCTATATAACTCACTACTTAAAATATTTATGTCATATTGAACATTATGCCCTACTATAACAGCATCCTTTGAGAACTCCATGAACTCTTTTAATACCTTTTTCTTATCTTCACCATTTTCTTTTAAAAATTCATCACTAAATCCATGTACTTTAAATGATGATTCTACAGTTTTTTTATTTTTTATAAACTTTTTAAAGCTGTCAATAACTTTACCATGTTTATTTATCTTTATAGCTGCTATTTGTACTATTTCATCTTCAGTTACATCTGTTCCTGTACTTTCAACATCAAATACTATTATATTATCTTGTGCAAATTCATTTATTAGTAATGAATATTTTTCTCCATAATTTCTTGCATTTAAATCTATAAAATCACATAATGAAATTCCAACTTCTTTATACTCCTTTGATTCAATAATTTGGAATGTCTTATCTCCTATTCCTGTAGGAAGTCTTTTTACTATTCTTTTTAAGCTTACATTATCATATCTGTTTGCAATAAGCTTTAGAAAAGCTATAATATCTTTTATTTCTTGTCTTCTAAAAAACTTAAATTGATCAACCAGAATAAATTCAAAATCAGAACCATCATATCCAATTATATTTCCAAGTTCTCTACTCAACTTAATATTATAATTATTATCTCTACTTAAAATACAAATCTTTGATATATCTTCGCCTTTTTCTTGTAATGATTTTACTTCCTCAAATATAAATCTAGCTTCTTCCCTCAAATTATTGCATATCTTTAATTTTATTTTCTCACCATTTTCTTTTGTTTCGGAGGATATTTCATTTTTGTATAAAGATTTATATTGTAATTCAAAAGCATTCTTTAAAAAGCTTAAAGTTCCATTAGTTATAAACTTAGTTGATCTGTAATTTTTAAAAAATACTATTTCAATAGGATTATATTCTTTCTTATAAAATTCTAGTATCTTATTTGGTTCTGAGCCTCTCCACCCATAAATGGTTTGAAACATATCTCCACATAACAAAATATTATTTCCTTTAAATATCTTTTCAATTATAAAATATTCTAATGTACTTGTATCCTGAACTTCATCTATATTTATAAATTTATATGTATTTCTTAAACTTATAACTAATTTATCATCTTTTAATATCTCTTTTGCTTTACATGTTAAATCTGCAAAATCTAACCCATGATTGTTATAAAGCAATGAGTTATATAAATTAACCAAAAAATGGCCCTTTTCTAATAAAAAGTTCTTCATTTCATTATTTAAAATGCCTTTGTCATTACAAATTGAATTTATCTTAGCTTCATTGTATTTAAATATATTTTCTATAGTTTTACTATAATCATCTAAAACATTATCACTATATAAATCAAGTTTAGCTCTTTCTATTTTAATTATATCTATAAACTGTTGTAGTTTATAAACAGAAGTATTATAGTAATTACATTCTTTTATTATTTCTCTACAATCTTCCTCATCAAAGACAATAAAATCAGTAAATATATCACTTCTTTTCTTAGCATCACTTTTAATTAAATCATAACAAAAGCTATGAAAGGTTCTTATAGTAATGTCCTTAGCATCTTCCCCTACAACTTTTTCAATTCTCTCTCTCATTTCTGCACAAGCTTTATTAGTAAAGGTTATACATAATATTTCACAAGCTTTTGCTTTATTACTTTTTATAATATTTGAAATTCTACTTGATAAAGTATTAGTTTTTCCAGTACCTGCCGAAGCAAGAAGTAGAATGTTTTTTTCTAATTCATTTACAACTAAAGCTTGTTCTTGATTTAAAGTCATACTTAATCCTCCAGGCTTTTTACTTTATTTTATCATATCTTATAATTTTCTCTACTAATCAAATCTATAAGTTGTAAATATCTCTCTTTTTTAATATGTATAATTAATTTTTCTAACTTATATTTACTAAAATAATTATATTACTATTGTACTCATAATGAAAGTAAGTTAAAATTTCATTTTTTACTATTTTCTTAAGCAAAATAAATGTATATTATATAAAGTTTAAGAAATAATACTTATGTAATTTGGTTTAAAAATACTGTTATGTTATAATAATCTAAAAATTATATACTGGAGTTGATTGAATTGAAGGTTAAATATATCCTTATCTTGGTTTTATTTTCACTTCTATATTTTTTAATAAATTATTATATAGGTAGAAAAATACTTAATGGATTTAATTATATTTTCAAAATTTCTCCATTAGTATTTTGGATTATTTTTTGGGTTTTAGCCTTATCATACATAATTTCAATGTTTCTTAATAAATTTATATCTCCCAATTTAACTAACTTTCTTTATTTAATTGGTTCATATTGGATGGGATTATTAATGTACACTTTATTAACTTTTCCTATTATAGGAATAATAAATATAATAATTAGTAAATCACACTTATCAAATAATTTAACTGATAAATACTATATTTATCAAACTATATTAATTGCTTTAGTTTTTATTATAATAACTACAATTGGAAGCTTTAATGCTAAAAACTCTTATGTGACCTCTTTTGATATAGAGATAGATAAACCATCTTTTAAAGAACCAGTAAATGTAATTATGGTATCTGATATACATTTAGGAAATATAATTAAAAATAAAAAACTTTCTAATATGGTAAAAGAAATTAATGACTTAAATCCTGATATAGTAATAATTGCTGGAGATATTATAGATAGTGATATAAAACCATTTCTAAATACTAATATGGGAAGAGAATTTTCAAAAATCAAGTCTACATATGGTACTTATGCCACCCTTGGAAATCATGATTTAATGACTAAGGCTGAAACCCAAATAGTCAAAATACTTAAAGAAAATTCTGTTAAAGTCTTAAGAGATGAATCTATTTTAATAAATGACAGTATCTACATAATAGGCAGAGATGATATTACAATAAATAGATTTTCTGAAAATGATAGAGCTTCATTATTAGATTTAACACATAATCTTGATAAATCTAAAGCTCTTATTGTAATAGATCATAATCCTAAATATATAAATGAAAGCTTAAATGCAAATATTGATTTACAACTTTCTGGTCATACTCATAAAGGTCAAATTGCTCCTGGAAATTTAGTTACAAATAAAATGTTTGAAATTGATTATGGTTATTTAAAGAAAGATAACTTGAATGTTGTAGTTTCTTCTGGGTATGGAACTTGGGGACCTCCTATAAGAATAGGCAGTAGAAGTGAAATAGTTCAAATGAACTTACATTAATATATGCCGAAAAAAACTAATTCCAATAAAATTACTATAGATTTATTAATCTTATACACTTATTAAATAGCTATTTAATATTAAATTAAAATCAAGGGATATTTAAAAACACTTTAAATATCCCTTTAGTTTTAATCTATTTTACTTCGTAACTTAAAGAAATGAATCTTTCTATATCTTCTTCAATAAGCCTTAAAGAATTTCTCCAGAAGTTAACATCATGAACGTCTATATTCATTATTTTTGTTACATCTGCAACCTTTTCTTTGCCTGTAACAGATAATAAATCCTCATATTCCTTACAGAAGCTTTCACCTCTCTTCAAATATTCAGCATATAACCCCTTTGCAAATAAATTTCCAAATGCATATGGGAAGTTATAGAAATTAGCTGTTGCATAATAATAATGAGGTTTCCAAGTCCACATATATTTATGCAAGAAATTATTATCAAGACCATCTCCATAGGATTCTTTTTGAGCTTTTAACATTACATTATTGATTTCTTCCACTGAAAGAGAGCTTTCTTTTCTCTTTTCAAAAATTTCAGTTTCAAATAAGAATCTTGAATATATATCAACTATTACTTGATTACAGTCTGATATTTCTGCTTCTAAAATAGCAAAAGCCTCTTCTTTACTTGCACTTTTAACAGCCCCTCTTTTTACTAATATCTCACAGAAATTAGATGCTGTTTCAGCTAATGTCATTGGATATTCCGAATTTAAAGCAGTTTCATTTTTTAAGCAATGACTATGAAATCCATGTCCAAGCTCGTGGGCCATGGTTACAACATCACTAAAACTATTTCCATAATTCAGTAATATTCTGCTTTCATTTATAGTCTTTATGCTTTCACAAAAAGCACCACCAACTTTGCCTTCTTTAGGCATAACATCTATCCAACTATTATTAAATGCATTAATAGCAAAATCAGCTAAATTATCACTAAAGTTTCTAAAGTTCTTTTCAACAAAAGCCTTTCCTTCTTCATAAGAAAACTTCATTTCTTTGTTTATTACTGGTGCATATAAATCATAAAATGGCAATCCATTTTTATGACCTAACATTTCCGCTTTTCTTCTTAAATATTTTCTAAATGAAGGCAAGCTCTCTTTTATAGCTGTAAGCATTGAATTTAAAATATCTTCATCCATTCTAGATTCCTCTAAAGTCATATGAAGAGGTGATTTATATCCTTTAAGCTGAGCAGTAGTTAAAACTTCTCCCTTAATTCCATTTAATGCTGCTGCAACTCCTTCTTCAATTTTTTCATATGACTTAATTTCTGCTTCATATGCTTTTTTTCTTAAATTTGTATCTGGACTATAGGCCATATTTAAAATAACAGTTAATGGTAATGTTTTATCTTCATTATCAATATTAATATCAACCTTATGTGTTGATATTAAATAATCCTTATAATTTAACCATGCATCTGAACCAGTATTTCTCATTTTAGCAATTATAGCTTCTTCTTTTTCACTTAGCATATAATTATTTTTTTCTATTATTTCACTTATGAAAAACTTATGTTTTCTTAATAAATCTGATGATTTTATTAAACTATCTATATCTTTTATATTTGCTACCCATTTATATATCTTTGTTAATGGCTCTGCTAGAAGTCCATATTTAGAATTTATTACATCTAAATATCTTCTTCCTTCTGGATTCTTTGAATCAGTACTTAAAGTTAAATTAGCATAAGACCCTACTCTATTTAAAAGTAAATTTATATTTTCTAACTTATTTATTAATTCTTCTAATTTTATTAAATCATTTGATTTTTCATCAGTAGATTTAGCGAACCTTTTAAGTTCTTCTATCCCATCATCTACTTTCTTTAAATCTGTAATAAATTCTTTTGAAGTAAATGATGGATATATATTTTTTAAACTCCATTCTAATGACATTTTTATGCCCCCTTTAATATTATTTTTAATACTTATTTTAAATTATATTATTAAATTAAATCGAATTCAATTAATTATACCTATATTGAATAATTTTTATTTCTAAATTCTGATGGCGATATACCTACAACTTTTTTAAATGTATTAGTAAAATGGCTTTGATCATGAAATCCTAATAATATGCTTATTTCTAGTATGCTCTTTTCACTACTTAAAAGTAAAGTTTTAGCTCTTTCAATTTTAATTTCTCTTAAATACTTCATTATAGATATTCCCTTATATCTCTTAAAACATGTTGACGCATATCCTACCGATATATTTAAATTATTACATATCATTTCTAATGAAGTATGATTTTCTATATTTAAATGTACCGCTTGCAAAAGTTTATTAGCTGTGAAGCTATCAGTGATTTCGATATCATTTATAAGTAAATCCATATACTCATTTATCATTTCCATTTCTATAGTTTGCAAATTACTGATGTTATTAGTTTCTTTAATTTTTCTATAAAATTTATTATAGATTGTATGAAGATATTTTTTTGAAATTCCACTTCTAATAATTTCCCTACTATAAATAGCATTCCAAATTATTAAATCATCTTTTTTATGTTCTTTATCTACATCATCTCTAATCTCTGACTTATGCTTTTCTTTAACTATCTTTATTATTTCTTCTTTATTTCTAGATTCCATTAGAAATGATATCTTATTACTAAAAATATTGAAATCTGATTCAAAACTTTCATATCCATCATTCATTAGTATCTCTCCATTCTATAACTTTATAATAATTATATACATATTATATTTTAAATTTACAAATTTAATCAATACACTTTGATATAATTTTATTAAAATATACAATAAAAGGAGTAATTTATGAATAAGTTAGCTGTTTATCATATATCAGATATTCCCTATGCTTATGCCAAAAATGTAAATACCTTAACTGTAAGAATACGTACTGCTAAAAATGATTTGAATAATTGCTACATTTATTATAAAGATAGATTTGGAGATGAATCTTTTATAAAGAAAGAAATGTATCTAATATCTGAAGGAGAATTATATTCATACTATGAAGCTGACTTGTCAGTCGCTAAAAATAGGTACAAATATATATTTGAACTTATAGACAAAAATAATGTTAGCTATATTTTAGATGAACGAGGTTTTAGAAAATCTACTTATGAATATATTGATGCAAACTCATTTCACTTTCCTTATATATCTGCCGATGATGTCTATAATGAGAATAAAATTTTACAAGAAGCTATAGTATATCAAATTTTTCCTGATAGGTTTTTTAAAGGATTTAATAAAAGTAACCCTAAGACTATATCAGAATGGGGAGATGAAAATATAACTTTCAAATCTATTTTTGGAGGAAATCTACAAGGAATAATAGATAAATTAGATTATATCGAATCTCTAGGAGTAAACTTAATATATCTTACTCCAGTGTTTAAATCTACTTCTAATCATAAATATAATACATGTGATTATTATAAAATTGATGAAATATTTGGAGATAAAGAAACAGCCAAGTCTCTAATAGATAAATGTCATAAAAAAGGGATTAGAGTTATATTTGATGCTGTATTTAATCATTCAGGAGACGATTTTTTTGCATTTCAGGATATTATAAAAAATGGAGAAAAATCAAAATATAAAGATTGGTATCTTATAGATAGCTTTCCTATTAACCAAGAAGCCCTTAATTATTATACTTTTGCAAATAATATATCTAAAATGCCAAAATTGAATATTTTAAATGAAGAAGTAAGAAACTATCTTATCAATGTAGGTAAATACTGGATTAATGAGATTGGAATAGACGGTTGGAGATTAGATGTAAGTGATGAAGTTAGTCATAGCTTTTGGAAAGATTTTAGAAAAGAAATTAAATCAATAAATAAAGATGCAATTATAATAGGTGAAATATTTCATAATGGTTTTGCCTTTCTAAAAGGTGATGAATTTGATGGTATTATGAATTACACTTTCAAAAATGCATGTGTAGATTTCTTTGCTAAAAGAATAATAAATGTAAAAGAATTTTTAAGCATTTTATCTGAAAGTAGAATGTTATATATGAATAGCATATCAAATCAAATGTGGAATTTATTAGGTAGTCATGATACAAGAAGGTTTATTAATGAATGTAACTTAAATTTTTCATCTATGAAGCTTGCTATAGTTTTTCAGTTTTCTTATATAGGGGTACCCTATATTTATTATGGTGATGAAATTGGCTTAACTGGCGAAGATGATCCTCTTAACAGAAAATGTATGGTTTGGGATGATTCTAAACAAAATAAGGACTTACTAGACTTTTATAAAGTCTTAATAAAACTTAGAAAAGAATATAAATCTTTAGTTTATGGTGCATTTACCCCCATCTATTATGAAGATAATCTTCTAATTTTTAAAAGAGATTTATGTGATGAATCAATTTTAATATGCTTAAATAGAAATGAACAAAAAATTCACACTAAACTTAATTTTAATATAAATGGTTTTGATTTAATAAATAAGTCTTCTTTTAATGTAAGTAAGCTTGAAAATATAAACTTTAATCCTATGGAATATAAGATAATCAAACTTAAATAAAAAATAGTTAGATTTTATTTAATAAAATCTAACTATTTTCTATATTTTAAAAGTATAATGTATAACTTTTATTTTGACGCTGATTCCAAGGCTTTATTAACAGCTTCTATTACGCCTTTCGATGAATTTGTTGCTCCTGAGATAGCCTCAACACCTTCTGTGCTTTGCTTTTCGATTATTTCTGGAACTAAATTTTCCTTAACACCATCAACTAAAGTTTTAGTTTCATTATGTTCAACTAAATTCACTTCTAATATCTTTCCCTTTTCAACCTTAACCTCTACTTTTATTGCACCTGAAGCCCCTTGCCCTTCACCTGTGTAAGTTCCATCAGTATATTTCCCACTACCACAGCCAACTAAAATAGTTGCTGATAATACTATTGTACTTAATATTGCAGTTATTTTTTTCATTTTTACTCCTCCTACAATTAAATCCTATTTAATAAATGCTGCTGCATTTTTTCCAGCAGTTCTACCAAAAGTAACTATATCAGCTAATGCATTTCCACCTAATCTGTTTCCACCATGAACTCCTCCAGTTACTTCTCCTGCTGCAAATAGTCCTGGAATTACTTTTGCATCTTTATTTAAAACTTCAGCATTTATATTTATCTTTAATCCACCCATTGTATGGTGTACAGCTGGAGTTACAGGTATTGCATATACTTTTCCTTCATTTAATTGTCTTGGAAGATCTTCTCTATTAAATTCTGAATCTTTTTTATCTAATGCTGCTTTATTATATTTATTAATTGTTTCTACCATTGTATTCTTATCTATTGATAACTTTTCTGCTAATTCTTCTACAGAATCAGCTTCTGTAACTAGTCCCATATTAAAATATTCTTCAGTTGCTTTTAAGCTCTTTCTTAATCCTTCATCAAAGAAAAGATAAGCTATTCCATCCTTTTGTTCTAATATAGCCTTTGAAACCACGTCTCTTGTAAATAATTCATTTGTAAATCTTTTAGCATCCTTATTGATAAGAATTGCTCCATTACCTCTTACAGCTTCAGTTACCATTACAGCCTTTTCTGGAACAACTGTTGGATGAGTTTGGATTTCTTCCATATCTACTAAATCAGCTCCAATACCTTTTCCAATTACTATTCCATCTCCAGTAGCTCCAGTGTGGTTAGTTGTTGCAAATCCTTTTAAATCCTCTTTATAGCTAACTACCATTTCTTGATTAGCTGAGAATCCACCTGCTGCAATAACTACAGCTTTTGTATTTATAGTGTACTCTTTTCCTTCTTTATTAGTGACCTTTACTCCTGAAACACTGCCATCTTTATCTAAAACTATTTCCTTTACTTCGTTCCATAATCTTAAATCAACTTTTTCTTTTTCAGCTGCTATCTTTAATGTATCAACTAAATGAGCTCCTACAGCTGCTCCCCCTGTTGGTCTATGAGTTCTGTAATTTGTAGCTCCTGCCATTCTACCAACATCTGATAAATCAGCACCTAAATCAGTTAACCATGCAACTGAATCCTTTGCCTCATTAGATAGCTTTTCTACTAATTCTGGATTATTTTTTTCATATCCACCCTTCATAGTATCTTTATACATAATTTCTATAGAATCTTCTATACCTTTTGCCTTTTGTTGTTCAGTTTCAGCTGCATTTAAACCACCTGTTGCTCTATTTGTGTTTCCTCCAACCATCGGCATTTTCTCTAAAAGAACAACATTTTCTACTCCATCTTGTTTAGCTTGTACAGCTGCAGATAATCCTGCACCACCAGCTCCTATTATAACTATATCAGCAGTTTCCTTTTTCCCACCACAACCAACTAGGATTGATGGAACTAAAATTAAAGCTGACATTACTAATGCTAAAGCTTTCTTTTTCATCTAATATTTCTCCCCTTAATCTTTAAGTTATTTACAGTATTAGTATATTAGTTAATTAATAGACAATCAATATTATGGTCTTATTGTTTATTTTGGTCTTTTTGTTCTTATTTTTTAAGCATATAATAATTAGTTGGTCTTCCTATTTTTCCATATTCCTGATTTATTTCAACTTTACCTTCTTCCGCCATCTTTTCTAAATACCTTCTAGCAGTTACCCTAGCAAGGCCACTTCCTTTGGCAATTTCCTCTGCAGTTAAATCTTGTCCCTTTTTCTGGTTCATATAACTTATTATTTTATCATATGTTTTTAGATTTAAACCCTTACTTAGTTCTTTCTCTTGCATTTCATCACCTGTACAATTTGTACTAATATTTAATATATATTGATCTATATAATCTTGGTTTATATTATCTAAATTTGTTAATTCAATAAATCTATTTCTATAATTAGATAAGGCTTCTTTAAATCTTTCAAATTTAAATGGCTTTATTAAATAGTCAACAGCTCCATATTTAAAAGCTTCATCAACTGACGATTTACATTTATCCGCAGTAATTAAAATAGTATCTACCTGTATCTCTCTAGATCTTATCCATTTTAGTAAATCTATACCTTTTCCATCCGGCAAAAATATATCTAACAAAATTAAATCTATTTTTTCTTTATCAATTTTAATTTTTGCTTCTTCTATGCTACTTGCATCTCCTACAACTACAAAGCCTTCAAGTTTATTTAAAAATCTTCTATTTATATCTTTTACCATTGGATCATCTTCAACTATAAAAACTTTAATACTATTCATTTTTATATTTCTACCTCCCAAGTCGTAATTTTATCAGAAGTTAATTTTAAAGTCCCATTTAATGATTCTATTATATTTTTTATATTGTATAAACCAAAGCCTCTTAAATCTCCCTTTGTACTAAACCCTCTTTCAAATATTTCATCTTTAATATTATCATCAATTTTACTTCCATTATTTTTTACTATAATCTTTATCTTTTCATCTTGGAAAATTCCAATATATATGTATCCATTTTCTATAATTTTTGCTTCTTCAATAGAATTTTCTAAAAGATTTCCTATAATAGTTAATATATCTTGAACTCTTATATTATTAGGAATAAACTTTAAATGAGAATTTTCATCAACTTCAAACTTTATTTTCATTTCATCTGATTTATTATATTTGGAAAATATCAACCCTTGTATTGATGGTTCCTTTATTTTACTTAAATTATCTGTAACTATTCCTCTAATTCCTGTAGTGTGAAAAATATATTCTAAAGCCTTATCAGTCTCATCTAATTGTATTAAACCAGCTATTGTATGTAACTTATTCATAAATTCATGATTTTGTGCTCTTAAATTCCACGTTAATTCCTTTACTCCAGTTAACTCCTCTGCCATATTATGAACCTTTGTAAAATCTTGAAAACTAGCAATTGCTCCTACAACCTTACCATATTCACCAATGATGCTATAGAAATTTCCCATTATTATTATATTATTTTCTAACCTTATTTCTTTATTAAATATTCTACTTCTTCTATACATAACTTCAAATAATAGATTTATTATTTTAGAATTTATTTTATTACTTGAATTTATATTCAGTATCTCTAAAGCTTTGTTATTTATTACCGTCACATAACCTTCGTCATTTATTGCTATTAATCCTTCTTCTATATTATTAATTATAGATTCTTTTTCTCTTAATTGATTAGCTATTTCTTCTGGCTCTAATCCATAAATATCTTCTTTTATATTATTAGCTAACTTTTTTGCTAAAAATATTATTATAATAAAAACACCTATAAATACTGGTATTAATCCTTTTATATACTCTTTAACCTCGCTTCTCAAGTCCCTTTTTAACATCCCTACAGCAACAGCCCCAACTTGCACACCATCTTTATGCACTGGTACAAATGCTCTTATAGATTTCCCTAAATGCCCCTCGCCTTCTGATACATATGTTTCTCCATCTTTTAAAACTAACTTTTCATCGCCACCTAAAAACCGTCTTCCGATATTATCTGGAATAGGATGTGAATATCTTACACCTTCTGTATTCATTACTGTTATAAATAATAGTCCTGTTTTTAGTCTTACTCTTTCAGCAAAGTTTTGAACTTTCAAATGTCTTGGATCTTCGCCATCTGCTAATTCCTTCTGAATCATAGGATTCGCTGCAACTACAAAAGCGGTATCAGTCAAACTCTTGCCTATTGCTTCAGATACTTTATTATTTATAATTGCTATTGAAAAAATACTTATAATTAGTATTACTGCTATAAAAATACCAATTGTAAGCCTTGAAATTTTCTTTTCTAAAGTCATTCTTATACCTCTATACTATAATTATTATTTTTGCCACAATAATTATACATTAATATATAAAACGTAACAAATAAAAAAGTGGATATATGTAAAGTTGCTTATTGCACCGCTCCACGTCACCGCAAACTTTCATATGTCCACCGGAAAACTGAAGGAATTAAATTATAAAAAGGATGAGAATTTTCTCATCCTTTTACATTGGCTTTATTATACTTAAAACATAATTCTTAAATTCTTCAAAACTTCCAGTTAGTATAGAAGCTCCCTTATTTATTTTTTTACTATTAAAGTTATATTCTGCTGAGCCATAATTAAAACTTGCACTTGAAACTATAATACTTGTATCTATAACTCTATAATTAATTTTTGATATTACTATATTTTTACAAAATTCTATAAAATCATTTGCTTTATCTATATCTTCATTTCCTAATACGTTTAATGTAAATTTAAATAATTCATATCCTCCAATAAGAGGAACCATTTCCCCATTTGAAATATAAAATACTTTACTCATATTATAAAAATATTTCATATTTCCATAACTCATAGTTCTAAATTCATAATTAATATCTAAATTCCTATTATTTAATGCTTGGAATTTTTCTGCTATTTCATCCCACGCCTTTGCTTCTGCACTTTTATTATTATTTATAATACTTTTAAATTGAGCAAAAGCATTTTCTAAATCTTTATCTTTATTTACAATTGATCCATTTACGGCTACACTATATTCATTATTTTCATATATTAATTCCACTTTACTATTCATAATTAAACTCCCCTACTTTCAAAAATCTTATTATTATTTAATAATTATTATTATATCATATTTTATTTTAAAACTTCAAGAGTATACTTCCTTATATTATGATAGTTATGCTTTTTTGTAAGTATTTACTCCAGGTAAAATTACTTTAAAATTATCATCTTTTATTGAATTTACTAATTTAACTTTTCCAACTCCATAAAAAGCCTCTTTCATCCTTAAAAAGCCTCTTCCATTATTTAAAAATCTTTTGTTGTTATCTAATGTTATCAACTTTTCATAAATCCACATATTTCTTTTGCTACTTCCAACTCCATTATCTAACCTTTCAATTAATGCTCCCGGACTAGTTATTGATATAGATTTATACCCTATATTTACTTCTATAATCTTATTTATACTAGAATACTCCCTATATAAAACCGCATTTTTTATACCTTCTATTATTGCAGAAGTTGGATACTCCTTAGGTAAAATATTAAAAAGAACTTTTTCTGATTTATCTATCATATTTAATATACTACCTTGAATTACTGTAACCTCATCTTCACTTTTATTAATTCTATTTATTATCTTTATCATATTTTGAGGAATCCATAAGCTATTATAATTTGAAAAAACCAACAATCCACCTAAAGTACAATTCATATTTTCACTTTCTTTTTCTCTATAAGCTATTCTTGAACTTTCTAAAAGAAACTTTTTATTTTCATTGTTTAATTCTATACCTTTATTATAAAAATATTGTTTAAGCAAAATTTCATCTAAAAATGAAATATCACTTTTAACTATTGTAGAAGTTTCCATAAAGAAATCTAAATTTTCTTCAAAAGCTTCAATTAGTTCCTGCTTTCTCATAGTATCTGTGGTAGATCCTCTTCTTATATAAAAAGCTCCACTTTCTCTTATTTGATATGGTTTTTGTTCTCCTGAATAAAT
The DNA here is from genome assembly GCF_001010885.1 of Clostridium sp. C8. NCBI lineage: Bacteria > Bacillati > Bacillota > Clostridia > Eubacteriales > Clostridiaceae > Clostridium > Clostridium sp. C8. The sequence continues at coordinate 20,396 of NZ_LBMX01000084.1, forward strand.
AGTTATTACACATATACTTTTATTTTCTATATTTATTGTATCAACAGATATTGGAATAGGTGGTTCACACCTTGATGAAACTATTTGTTGTACTTGTTCTTCTTTTATTATTTCATCATCTTTTAACCCAATAATTTTTTTACTTTTATCTTCTACTCCAATTATTATATAACCTCTTCCACCTCTAGAATTTGCAATAGCAGAAATATCTTTTGCTAATTCCTTTTTATTACTTTCATATTGTAAGGATAGCCTTAATTTAAAATCTAGCTTTACTCCTTCATCCTTTTTTATTAAGGAAAGTAACCTTTTGCTATCCACTAAAATATCCTCCCATCTATAAAACTATTATATACTGATATAGTACTATAAAAATAAAAGATCAGACACATAAATTTTGCCCAATCTTCTTTCTTTATTATATTTAATTAATAAGCTTTTTAATATTATTAATTAAAATAGATTCTTCTATCAAACCTATATTATCCTTTACTATATTTCCATCTATATCTATAAATATAGTTCTTGGTATCGATTGAACTACATATGCATTAGTAGCACTTAATTTTTCATCGAATAAAATTTTCATATCTAAATTATTTTCTTTCAAGTAATTTATTGCTTTTTCCTTAGTTTCTCTTTCACCATCTGTAAGGTTTACCATAAGTATTTCTACATCTTCAGCATATTTCTTCATAGCTTCTTGAAAATATGGCATTTCAGCTTTGCAAGGACCACACCAACTTGCCCATATATTTACTACAACTGGCTTTTTCCCTTTAAAATCTGATAGCTTTATAGCCTCCCCATTTTCATTATATACTTCAAAGTCTGGTGCTTTTCTTTTTTCTGCACTACTGTTTTCTTTGTTATTTTCAATAGGCATATATCTTCCCGAAAGATATCCATACCCAAACTTTACAATAACAAATAATAAAATTAATGATACTACTATTAGTATTAATTTCTTTGTATTATTCAATTTCCTTTCCTCCTAATTAAAAGTAAGTAATGATAATAACTTATTTAAGTAACCTGTCATCATAAAAATTCCTATTAAGATTAATAGTATTCCTGATATTGTATTTATAATTTTATAATTTTTCTTAATAAATTTAAAAGTTCCCTTTAGTGTCTCAATTAGTATAGCAGAAATTATAAATGGAATTCCAAGCCCTAAACTATAACTTAGTAACATAAAGGTTCCTCGAACAGAATCCTGGCTATTTGCAGCTAACATTAAAGCCGATCCCAGAAAAGTGCCTACACAAGGTGTCCATCCTACTGCAAATATCATTCCAAATAAAATAGATGCTGTTAAATTAAGATTATTTAAATTATTTTTATTTTTTAATTTAAAGCTTCTTTGCAAGATATTTATTTTCAAAATCCCAATATAATTTAATCCAAACATAATTAATAGCGCTCCGGCTATAACATTAAAAGTTTTAATATATTTTTGTATAAATACACCAAAGCTTCCTGCTACTGCTCCTAATAATGTAAAAATAATTGAAAATCCAATTACAAATCCTATAGAATTCATTAATGCGTTATTATTAGTTCTTTCTTCATTTTCCTTATTATCTCCTATAAAATATGAAATATATATAGGCAACATTGGTAAAATGCATGGTGAGATAAAAGTTATTATACCTTCTAAAAATGAAATAAAATAGTCCACAACATCACCTCTTTTCTTTTGGATAGTATATCATAATATTAGGAATTATTGAATAAGTTATTTTTTTAACCTATAAAACATCAAATTCTCAATAAAGTTAAACTCATATCAAAATGTAGCTTTAGGAATTGAAGTTTCTTCTTATACAAGACTATTCGCCTTTAATTTTATTTGTGAAATATAAAAATAGATATTGTAAACTAATATAGCCTATAATATCTATTTTCTAAAAATTCTTCTGTTATTAAGTTTTTTATCTTATTTTTCTAAATTTAACTTTATAACTTCTAAATCCTCTTCATTTATTTCAAGTAATTTTATTATGGTTTCTTCATCTAACCCTAAATTTCTAAGATTTAAAAATCTAGTTGTTATTGTTTCTAATTCAACTTCTCTCTTGACTCCCACTTAAAATCCCCCTTTTTTGAATTAACAATTAAAAATGCACAATAGATTTAAATTGTGAATATAAAGGCTACGATAAATAGATATGTTTCATAAGCTAAATAGCTACGCAAAGAAGTACTAGGCTCGGAGAACTACTATGCCAAGAGTTTTGGTTAAACTCGCTGCCCTCAGACAAACCAACAACACTAAGGCATAGTAGCTCTTCCTTCACCAAGCACCTCTAGTTTCTCGCTATATGCTTATTTCACCGTCTATTTACCTTCGCCAACTTATATTAAGAATTTAAATTAATAATAAATTAAGTTATTAGTAAAAAATAATTGGTGAGGGACATTAAAATTTAGTTAAGCGTAGCAGACTATAATTTAACTTGTTCCCTGTTACCTTTTACCTGACACCTGTTCCCTTATTCCCTGTTACCTAAAAAAATAAAACAACTGTGCACTGTGCCTTGTGAACTGTGAACTGAAAAATGCTTGTCATTTTTTTACTATTCTTCATCATGGTTGAAGTCTTTTCCTGATTTCATTGCTATTCTTTCCGCCACTAGATTTTTCAATAAAAAGTTAACGGTCCACTCCCTTGATGTTTCTGTAACTGTAGCTTTTAATACATTATTTATTCTAAACTTCTTAATATTTTCAATAAATGTTCCCATCTTTGCACCTGGAATATTATTAAATATTATTGCTTTATTTTTTACTCCATCTTCTGAATCAGATAATATATTATTTTCTAATATATCTTTTACAATTGAATTTCCATTTTTATAATTTAATATTATTTTATCTTTTATTCCAAACATTCCTGCAAGATTGCTAATTGTTTTTACTTCCTTTGCATTAAAGTTACATAAAATAATACAGCTTCTTCCATCTCTTACTTCTGTATCTTTCATATCTAATTTTTCAAATGACATATTCTTCTCCTTTTCATTAAGTATATTATATATTTAATATAATATATAAATACTAAAAATTAAGCAATATTGAATTTTTTCTTATAATTTTATTATGTATATTTAAAGCTTAATTTTGAATAGCAAGACTTCTATATAAACTTTTTATTGTTATTATTAAATCAAATATTATTACAAAACTGAAGATAAGATTTGATATTCTAAAACCCTTTTCTAAACTTAAATATATACTATTTATTATAGGTTGAACTACATTTAAACCTATATAGCATAGTACAAACCAATAAAAAGAAAATCTTAGTGTTATTAATCCTTTATAGTTCATCTTAAGATTTGAATAATCCCAATATTGTTTGTTAAACATTTCCTTTAATAAATACCCACTTATAAACTCTACTGCTGTAGGAACTATAAAATATAGTATAAGCTTTAATACTATGTTAATATTAAGATATTTATCACATAATACTAAAATAGTAAAAGCAATTCCATACATTGGTTTATATGGCCCCTTCATAAATCTTTCTTTATTAAAACTTCCAGATACAACATAGCTATACAAGCCTTCAATTAACCATCCTATAATTGAATATAATATTAAGTTAAATATAATAAAATTTATTATAGTCATTATATACACCAACCTTTAGTAATTTTAACTTTAGTTTAACCAAAATATCTTTATTAATTCCCCCTTCCCCCTTTTTATTTTTCTAACAACTTCTTTTTTAAACTCCTATAATTACTATCTTTTTTATAGTGTAACTTTTATAATTTGTAAGAATAAAATGGAATTATATATTATTTGTAAAGGAAATGAGAAAAATAGAAAATAATAATTATAAAAAAGTTAAGCTTATATTGTTAGTATTACTAGGGGCTAACTTAATTGTTGCCGTTTCTAAAATATTAATTGGTTTAGTAATAAATAGTTCCAGTGTAATGGCTGATGGGTTTCATTCTATTTCTGATAGTGCTTCAAATATAATAGGTATAATAGGTATTGTTTTAGCATCTAGGCCTAAAGATAGCTCGCATCCATATGGTCATAAAAAATTTGAAACAATTGCAAGTATGTTCATTGGAACTATGCTCTTATTTATATCTTTTAGCGTTATTAAATCTTCAATTTACAAGTTGTTTAATCCATCTATACTAGAAATTAGTGTAGAGAGCTTAGTTATTATATTATTAACATTATTTATTAATATATTTGTTGCAGTTTATGAAAACAAACAAGGAATTAAACTTAATAGTCAACTACTAATTGCAGATTCTCTTCATACTAAAAGTGATATATTTGTTTCTAGCGGAGTTTTAATAACATTATTATGTATAAAATTAGGATTTCCTCCTATAGTTGATACAATAACTTCTTTTATAGTTTCTCTTTTCATACTTCATGCTTCTTACGAAATATTTAAAGATAATATTTCTCCTTTAACTGATAAAGTAATATTAGATGAAGAAATAGTTATTGATATTTTAGAAGAATTTGATGATATTAAAGATGTTCACAATATACGCTCTAGAGGTTTTAAAGATTATGTGTTTTTAGATATGCATATTAAAGTTGATTCTAATTTAAATATTGATGAAGCACATAGTTTAGTTCATAAAATTGAAAATACTTTAATTAACAAGCTGGGCAAAAAAATAGATGTAATAATTCATGTAGAACCAAATAAAAAATAACTTTATTTTATCAAATTAAAATGACTAGTTATACAGTATAAAACATATAACTAGTCATTTTTAAGTTAAAAATATTGGTTATTCGGTGGGTTCACCTTAATATATTCTATTATGTTTAAGTAGTACTCTCCATCATATTCTATTTTTCCTAAGACTTTTATCCATTGTCCATCATTAAAGTTATCTTTACTAATTGACTTTAAACCTATAATTACAGAATCTGCCACACAACAATTCATTTCTTCTCTTGCTAAAAGAAACTTTTGTTCATTATTATGTCTATGAACAAATCCAGTAAATATTATATATTTTCCTAAAAATTCTTCTCCACCTTCATCTATTTCTTCTATTATATGATGATTTTCATACGATATTTCTAGAGCCTCATCTGCTATCTTATTTTTAAAACTATAAACATTTATATTCATACTCTCTTGTATTATAAAATCATTTAATAATATAAATACTCCTATTGTTAAAGTCAATATTATTGGTAGATAGCTAATAGAACTATCTTTTCTCGAATTGAAACTTATTACTTTATATATTTGTGCTAAAATAAGTATCGGTAATATTATTAAAGCTATCCATAAATTCTTTGCAGTTTTTGCGCTTAAAAACCTATATATATACCCTGAAAATAATAAATATCCAATAAATGTTGTAAGCAGTATTAATATTAATAACCATATAAACTCATCCACATTAAATTTCTTCATACTACCTCCTTATATGATTATTGATAAAGCTATTGAAAAACCTAGTACAATTAGGGGAATTAATATTATAAGCTTAAGTGCAAAGCCTTTCTTAAAATAAGATCCAATTATTATAGAGTTTTTCAAATCCAGCATTGGTCCAAGTATTAAAAATGCTGAAGTAGCTGGTAATCCAAAATGGTTTAAAAATCCTCTTGCTATAAATGCATCTGCTTCTGAACATAAAGAAAGTAAAAATGATAATGTCATCATTATAATTATAGGTATATACTTTCCACCTGACATTATATTTAACATATCTTTATCAACCATTACTATAAATGAACTAGATAAAAAAGAGCCTAATATGTAATACTTCAATATATTAGAAAATTCCTTATTAGCGTGTTCTAAGCATAATCTTATTTTAGATTTATTATAAAAATAATTAGTTGCTACACATCCACAATCACACATGATATCATAATTATTGTTATTTTTTATTATATCCTTATTCTTTGTAGATAATATATCCATTAAACTTCCTATTACTATAGCACATACTATTCCCCCTAAAACTCTTATTAAAGCCACTTTTATTCCACTAAATGCATAAAAAGTTGATAATATAACTACAGGATTTACAATAGGAACAGAAAGCATGAAGACTATTGCTACTCCAATGGGCACCCCTTTTTTTATTAAGCTTTTTGCAATGGTTACTATAGCACATTCACATATAGGTATAAAAACTCCTATTAATGCAGCAAATAACATAGATATAAATTTATTTTTAGGTAAGATTCTTTTTACTAACTCCTCTGAAATATACATTTGTATTATTGCTGAAACTAAAGCTCCAATTAATATAAATGGCAACGCTTCTAATATCATACTAATAAATGTATTGGCCCATTTTTCTAATATAGTTATATTCATTTTTTGTATTCCCCCTTATTAAAAAGAGTTTTAAACTTTCTAGTTAATTTGCTTTCTTTAAAGTAATTACTTGCATCCAAATCGTCTTTTAAATTATTTATACTAAAAGATTTTATTATAGGTGCTGTAAAATTTATATTTTCTATAGTTTTTACTATAGTTTCTTTCTTCTCTTCATTCATATAATTTATATTATTTAATATTATAAGCTTACTTGATTGAATAAATGGAATTATAAGTTCTCCTATATTCTTTATATATACATCCAAATTCCTACAGTCTCCCACATAATAGTTCCCATAGAAGCTTGTCTTTTCTTTTATTTTTTTATCCTTAAGTAAATCAGTTACTATGTTCAAATTATGTGTTCCATTAAATTCAATTATTATTCTATTATATTTCTCCTCTTGTATTTCCTTTAATAACAGTTCTTTTATATTATTAACTTTTTCTAGATATACGACTTTAACATAATTTAAATTTCTTACTATATTAGTAGTTCCTTTTTCTAAAAGAACTACTAATATTTTTTCATTCTTACATACTTCTGTTGTTAAATAAGAATTTATAAAAGATGTTTTTCCAGAGCTTAGGAATCCACTTACTATTTCTAATTTACTCTTCACTTTTTACTCCTTATTTAAAAAGACTTTTTAGTTGATCTTTATTTAATTTAATTCCTATAAAAGAAATCACACTTTTAGATTCATTTTTTATTTCTCTAATTTGAAATTCATCTTTTACAAAATCAAATTGTCCATTACTGCCATCCAATAGCGTTACTATCCCTTTTGCTCTTAATACATCACCATAAGTCTTTGATGATGATATAAACTTAAATTTAGATATTAACTCTAATTTTGATATTTTAGCTTTTGGATAAATAGCAAAAGTCTCAAAAATTTCATCTGCTTTTTTATGCTCTTCAATTCTTTTACTTAGTTTAGCTTTATTCAACTTGCTTCCTTTTATATTTATAGCTTCATATTTACTAGCTTCTAAATGATTATTTTCTAGTATAAATTTCCCTTCTAATTTACTCCATTCATCAGTTATTATAATTGCTTCTTTATTTAATCTCTTGATTCTTGAAATAATATCTCCAAAATCTTGGGAATTTAACTTTTGAGTTCTGCTTAACACTATTTTCTTTGCATTTATTATTTGATTTTCATAAAATTCTTTAAAGTTTTCAATATAACTATTAAATTTTTCTGGATCTATTACTGTTATTATATTGTCTATAACTACCTTTTCATTTAAACTTTCATCATTAAAAACTTTAACTATATCAGTTAATTTTGCAACTCCTGAAGGTTCAACTATTATTCTATCTGGTTTGTATTCTTTAATAACCTCTAAAATTGCTGATTTAAAATCTCCTGTAACTTGACAACAAATACATCCTGAATTTATTTCCTTTACCTCTATATTAGACGCTCTTAAAATTGCTGCATCGATACTAACTTCTCCAAATTCATTTTCTATAATTGCTATATTATTTTCATAAGCTCCTTCTGTAATAAGTTTTTTCATAAGAAAAGTCTTGCCAGCGCCTAAAAAACCTGAATAAATATCTATTTTTATTTTCATTTCACACCTCTATATAAAACTTACTTATATAATGTTCTAAACATTTTATGTGATAAAATCAAATTATATTACTACTTTTATTAGTAAAATATGAAATTAATATAAATAAAGAAAAGCATGAATTGATTAATCAATTCATGCTTTTCTTTATTTGTATTAATTCCCGTTATTATTTAAAGTAATATTTTCAAATGAGTTTGTTAATATGAATTTTCCATCTCCAAATTTTATAAATTTAACCGATATCTTATCTCCAACAGAACTTAATGCGACTTCTCTTGATGTTTCCGTGGAAACTGAAAATATATTATTATTTCCCTTAATTTTTATATCATAAATACTAGTTCCATCCTTAACTACTACTCCAATTCTCTCAATCTCTCCTTCTAAAGTTTCTTCATTATTACTTCCTTCAAGTGAAATATTAGTATCAGTCAATCCTTCTAAATATTTATTAAGAGTTCCTTGTAACGAATCCGCAACCCCTACTATATTATAGTTCTCAACATTTACCATAGCATATTGCTTAACTAATCCATTAGAGTCCTTTAAAGTCATAAAATAAGTTGGTTCGTTTTGTATATTTATTAAATACGGAAAAGTAGCTGTATATCCATACTGTTGAACTTTCCCTTCTGCTGACTTCATACTTGCTATTTCTGTTGCTCCTGAAGTTTTATACATATTTGCTTCACCAGTTCTAGTATTAGTTAGCATAAATCCTACCAATCCTTCATCATTTCCTACTGATGTTATTCCTGTATAATAATAACATTCTTCATTATTAAATATTAAATTCATTCCTTCGGTAGCCTTTAATTTATCCTTATCACTAAAGTTAAATATTCCATGTATAAGTTCTCCCCATTTATTTATATAGTTTTCTATATATCTATCTGGTTGAATTCTGTCTATCCATTTTGGTGCATCTTCTATTGAATAAATATTAGAATCCCCATTTTGAGCGTCTAGTACCAATACTCCTATTGCTTTTGATTCAGATAATCCAATAGCATTATCATATCTTGTAATTACCCAGTACGGATTACCTTCATCATCTAATTCAAATGTAAAATCAGTATGACCTGCTTTCATATCTCTTAAATAAGCTGCTCTTCGTAAATCACTAAAAAGATACGCTGAATCTAAATATTTTATTTTAATATCTTTTCCATTTACTTCAGTTACCAATTGAATATCACTTTGATTTGTTGCACTTATTTTTATATAGCCTGTGGTTCCTTCTTTATTGGTAAACCACTTAAATAATGATGAATGCTCTAATGGAGCAACATAGTAAAGTTGTCCAGAGATACTTTGTAATGTTAAATCTCCAATTTCTACTTGGCTACCTAGACTAGGAATCTCCCCCAACTTTTTATCTGCTAATTTATATGCTAAATCTTTATCTATTGTTGGTAATTGTTTTAGATCTATATGATCTATTTCATTAGTAAACTCAATACTTTTTACATCACCAATTAGCTTTCTATGAGCCTTGTAACTCACTATAGGACTAAATACTCCCATTAGAATAATATATACTCCTGCCACTATTAATGCAATATTCATATATTTTTTACTAAATGTAAAAGTAGAATAAATTAATGTTACTAAAACAAATGTTGCAACAATATAAAATGAGTTCAACGTAATATCAAATACTAACTTACCATTAAAAAATAAAAATATTGCTACTATTGAATAAGTTATTAATAGCCAAGTTACGTATTTTAAAAATGATCCTTCTTTTGGTGTAAAGTTCCTTATATTATCCATTTTAATCCCCCGATATTTTTTACTTTATTATATAGTATATATTGCAATATAATGCGATGTTTGTAAATATATTTCTTTAAAATATTTATACATATTTGAAGACTCAAGTATTATTCTGTGTACCTTTCTAAAAATTCAACATCCTTACTGAATTTTATTAAATATAATTTTAAAATATTGTATAATAAATTAAAACAATTTCACTGAAATTTGAAATAGAATATATAGTCTAGTAATATAAAAAAGTCTGTAATAAACATTTGCTTATTACAGACTTTTTTTAGTTACTATTTACCCCATTGATTATTTGTAGCTGTCTTTTTTGCTCCATGACTTCCACTTTCATCAATATGTTTTTTTTCTTCTGATTTTTTATTTTTATTGCAACCACATCCATTAGTCATATCAAACACCTCCTATAACTTACACTATTATTATTTGCCTATAGACTTATTTTAATGTTATAAAAAATGTTCAATATATGGATTAATAATTAATGAAAAACTTTATTTCCCAAATAAATTTACGCAATTATTTATATTTAATAAAAGTTTTAAATATTAATAATTGGAGTTAGATTCAGTTCCTTCACATATTGCTATTGAAGCTGATGCACCTATTCTTGTCGCACCATTTTCAATCATAGCTAAAGCATCTGCATTAGTTCTTACTCCACCTGAAGCCTTAACTCCAAGATCAGGTCCTACTGTTTCTCTCATTAACTTTATATCCCTTGCTGTAGCTCCGCCAGTGCTGAATCCTGTAGATGTCTTAACAAAATCTGCTCCTGCTTCCTTTGACAACTTGCAAGCAGTTATCTTTTCTTCATCAGTTAATAAACAAGTTTCTATTATAACTTTAGTTAAAGCTTTTCCTTTTGCCGCATTAACAACAGCTTCTATATCTTTCTTTACATATTCTAAATTTCCCTCTTTAAGTTTTCCAACATTTATAACCATATCAACTTCTGTTGCACCTTTTTTAATTGTGTCTTCTGTTTCGAAAGCCTTTACTTCTGTTGTTGTTGCTCCTAAAGGAAAACCTATTACTGTACAAACCTTTACTTCACTACCCTTTAATATTTCTGCAGCTTTTTCAACCATAGAAGGATTTACACATACTGATGCAAAATTATATTCCAAAGCTTCAGTGCAAAGTTTTTCTACCTCCACTTCAGTTGCTTCTGCTTTTAATATTGTATGGTCTATCATTCTTGCTAAATCTTTTTTATTCATTTAATATTATCCTCCTGTATCTCAAGTTTATCTTTCAGGAATTTATTATAAATGAAAAACAATAGTAAATAAAGCTAGTTTATAAATAAATATATTAATTTATATTTTGTTTAAAATAACTTTAATTGTTCTATAGTATTTTCTTTAAATGATGATATAGAAATTCCTATTAACCTAATTCCTTGAGTTATTTCTTCATTATCTAGTATTTCCCTACATGTATTATATATATCCTTAAAGTTATTTGTATAATAATTTAGTGTTTTGCTTCTAGTATGACTTTGGAAATCACTTGTTTTATATTTTACTGTAATTGTTTTTCCTTCAACATTATCTCTTAAAAGACTTTTACTTATTTCTCTAGAAAAATTTTCTAAATACATTAATAATTCTTCTTTTTCATTAGTATCACTCTTTAGTGTTCTCTCTCTCCCATAAGACTTTCTATCCCTTTCAATTTTAACCTCTCTATTATCAATACCTCTTATTCTATCGTAGATTTCCAATCCATATTTACCTAAGTATTCTATATAAAAATTTTTAGGCATTTCATATAAATCCTTAACTAGAAATATTCCTATATTATTTAGTTTTTCTACTGATTTTTTACCAAGTCCATGTATCTTTGAAATAGGCAATGGTAAAAGTATTTCTGGAATCATATTTTTCGTTATAATTTTTATTCCATTTGGCTTATTCCAATCTGAAGCTAATTTTGCTAAAAATTTATTATATGATATGCCTACAGAAATAGTTAGTCCAATCTCTTTAAAAACTCTATTTTTTATATATTTTGCAGCTTCCATTCCATTATCAAAATTACTATTAGTTATGTCTAAATAAGCTTCATCAATTGAAAGTGGTTCTATAATTTCTGTAACATCTCTTAAAATATTAAAAATCTGCCCCGAAACTTCTTTATATCTAAACATTCTTGTTCTTAAATATATACCATTTGGACATAATTTTTGTGCTATAAATATCGGCATTGCAGAATGCACTCCATATTTTCTAGCTTCATATGAACATGTTGATACAACTCCTCTTTCACTTACTCCACCAACGATTACTGGCTTACCCCTAAGTTTTTTATTATCAAGTTGTTCAACTGATGCAAAAAAGGCATCCATATCTACATGTAAAATTACCTTTTCCATATTTTCTCCTTTTTACGCTAGAGCTTCTGCAAACATTCCTTTATTTTTAGATTTTATAAAACAATATACCCCTAAGGCTAATAACTCATCTATATAATTTCTATTTTCAGATATCGTTGAAAATGATATTATTGTTATTGCTATAATATTCCTAAACCCTTTATCCATATAATATTCATATTCACTTTCTTCTTCACAAAGCATATCTACTACGTCTTCAATTAAATCAGAACTTTTTCTTATATCGTTATTAGTTAGCATTCCAAGTAAAGGTAAAAATTGTTGTGCTAATTTTATATCTCTTTTTTCTAGCTGTAATATAAACTCTATAGTCTTGTACATGTGCCCTGAAGATCCATTTAACATTATAGCATTTGTTAACCCCTGAATACCATTCTTAGATTTTATATTTAATTCTGCCATATGAGTATAAATACTTTCTATAAATTCATCAATTGTACTTACATCAATATCATTTAATGCCCATAATGCACAAACTAAATAATCATCTTCTCCAGTAATATTATAATATTTTTCTTTTAATAAAATATATACATCCTTCATTTTATTAACTATTTCATATTTATCCTTATTATATCCATATTTAGCTATAACAAAAGCTGCTAATATTAAATAATCACATTCATTAAATCCTTTAAATTTTAGTGTTTCCATCGTTTCATATATATCTTCTATTAGCTTGTACTCATTTGTTTCTTCCAATGCTATTAATAAAGATAAAATATAAAGCATTTCCCCTCTAAATGGTGAAACTCTTGATGAAGTAGATTTTATATATTTTCTAATTTCTTTTACTTTTTCAAACGGAATTTCTTTTTCATAATGAGTAAAAACTAAAGATGCAAAATGATTAATTAAATCTCCATCATTTCTTAAATCCTCTTTTGCAGCTCTATAATTCTCAATCGTTAAATTAACTTTGTCTATGAGAAGTTTTTCCATATTAATACTCCCTCACTTTACTTTAAGCATATTAATTCCCCAAGACTATTATACTATAAAAATTGTGTCAGTTTCATAACAAAATTATAACATTTTCTGAAATTTAACTTAAAGAAGCCAAGGTAAGGTTTTAATCTTACCTTGGCACTTAAACTTATCTTTTGTTCATTTAGATTCAAATTTAATTATCTAACTTTAACTAACAGCAACAGAATAATAATGCAAGAGCTGTTAATCCAAATAAACCTCCACAGCCACAACCGAATCCACATCCACATCCACCAAATCCACATGAACAACAATTGGAGGAGTTAGAAATATTCTCATATGGTGGTACACTTCCATTTCTATCAAATATAAAAATTAATTTTATAGTATTATCACAGTCTGTTACATAAGTTTGTGGATACTTACATAAGAATCTTGAAAGTGCAGGATTAAAAGATCTTACTATTATAGCAAATTCTTCTGGCATAGAATTTCTACTCAATCCGCAACCCCTACTAATATTTCCTGATGATAAATCACAATTACCGCTATTTAAGTCATTATTACCACAACTAGTACAACTTAATTCATCAAAATTAAAATTTTCTACTCCGAAGGACTCACTTTCATTAATAATGCTATTATCAAATGTATCAGTATCAAAATCAGAAATATTAAAATTATCCATATCCCAATTATCAAAACCAATATTATTACAACATGGATTTCTTCTTATTACTCTTATAGGACTAGAAATTGATAATAAATTATTACATGGAAGAGCCGGGGCCGGTAAAACACCATCACAATTCCTTACTATAATATTTATTTTTATTCCTTTTCCGCATATACATCCAGGTAAATTTCTTCTTAACGCTCTTCCAAAGGCTCCATCTGCACAAATTGATAAATTACATTCTGTTCCTGTAGATAAAGTATTACGTCTTACTCTTGTTAAACATATTCTCATTTGTATTCTCTCCTTTTATCTTGAAGTTTAGATAATACATAATATGTGTAACTTCCTTTATTGTTTACCCTATGTAAATTTATTATTTTAGTTATATATATGAATTTTTATTAGTACAATTATACGTAGAAATAATTTTGAAAGGAATACCAATGGCTAATAAAAAATTCTCTTTATTAAAATCTTCTAATAGTTCGTTAGTAGAAGAAGATACTATAATAAAAAAAAAGGAAGACTATCCAATAATAGATACAGAGGTAATAGAATTTATAACTAAAGAATTTCCTAAAGCTTCTATAGAAATAGCAAATTCTTTAACAAATTTAAAAAATACTTTAGAAAAATCTATAGATTTTATTGAAGATACATCTAGTTCAATAATAAAAAATGAAAGAAACTTTAATTTAAGTGGCAAATATAGAGAAATATCTGTAAGGCTTTATGATATTAGTATTAGTATTGAAAAATATATTGATTGGATGGATAGTATTAGAAATAAAAATGAAAAATTTGACTCTACCACAAAAAAAGAGGAAGAGGAATATCTCCCCTTAGATGAGTCTATTCTTAATAATTATTTAGAAATATATAATGATTTTACTGATAAAACACCATTATCATTTAAGTTAGATAACTTTAAAGTCCAGAGTGATGACTGGAATGATATAGTTATAAAAACTGCTGATATTCTTAATAAAAATTATAAATTTTCAAGGGATATAATGTATTATAACATAACTTTACCAGAGATTATTTCTAAAAAGTCTCCTGAGAATGAATTCAGAGATACAATAATTGAAATGTTAATAGAATATAAGATAGATTTATCAAAATATTTAATTTTAGTTAAATAAACTTTGAATAATAATTATATTTAAGTAAATAATATAAATGGATGCAATATAAATAGTATCCTCTTAGTATTATGAAAAAGATGAATGAATTATAAAATCATTCATCTTTTTTGTTTTTAATAAGTCATAAAAATTGATACACAAATAACTTTTTATATATTCATTAAAATCTTATAAACTTCTTATATAGAAATCTTTATTATAAATTTCCTTATCATATTTTATTTCAATATCATTGCATAACTTCTCATCTTGCTTAGCTATTACAAACCTTACTTCATTAATAGTAACCTCAAAGTCCTCATCTGAAATAAAATCTGCATATAAATCGTAAGCAGGTTTTCCGCATCCAACAGCCACTACCTTTACTCTTATATGATTATGCTCACTTTTTTCAATTTCTTTTAACAAAGCTTTTTGTGTTATTTCATTAAATACTATATTCATTACTTTCTCCCTTTCTATATTTTGATAATATCAAATAATTTAAAATGAAACTTTTTCAAATTAAATATTTTCAACTACTAATTTTAAATGAAAAAGATAAAATAGTGAAGGTAATAATAATATTTTGCTTTACAAAATCCTGTCACTATAAAAAACTTAATCATATATTATAATGATAAATAATTTAAAGGAGTTATTATGAAAGGTGATTATAAAGATCTTCAAGATAGTTATTCATTAGGTTTGCCTTATCCTAAAATTAAAGTATATGATAAAAATTCTATTTATGCTGATTTAATAAAAAAAAGCTATGCTGGAGAGGTTTCTGAGTTAACTGCTATTACCCAGTATACTTATCATCAATTAATAACTAGTGATTATATCAAAAATACTTTAAAGGGAATTGCAATCGTTGAAATGCATCACTTAGAAATTTTAGGAGAATTACTGATAGCTTTGGGCGAAAACCCAACTTTCTTACTAAGAAAAAAAAATAAAGACCTTTATTGGAGTTCGAAATTTATAGCCAAAGATATTTGTTTAAAAGAAATTTTATTATCTGATATTAAGAGTGAAAGGGAAGCAATTGAACAATATAGAAAGACTGCTAATATAATTGATGACGAAAATATCATTGCAATTATTAATAGAATAATCTTAGATGAAGAACTTCATATAAAAATTTTAAGTAATTTATATGAAAAAGAAATAGGTAAATAATAAATTTATTTTTTTATTTAACAAATTATATAATTATGTTATAATGACCTTGTTATTATAATTATTTTATTATGAAATATTTCTTAGATATAAAGGAGTTTTAATTATGGGTTTCAAAGATAAAATGAGTAAATACTTTACAGATGCATATATGGATAAATATGGAGATAGAATGACTAGTTCTGCTGGTACTGTTTTATCTGTAAAAATTGAAGAAAAGAACATATTAGGAATTTTAAGAATTTTAACTGCTCATATTTTAGTTAAACCAGATATGGGTAAAGGTGTAGTTAAAACTCAATACAAGGCTAGAAAGTGGTTTAAAAAGCCAACTTTTATTGATGTTAAACAAGGTCATAAAATAATCATCATGGGAATTGAAGGTGAAAAAGGAAAATCTGATTCTGAAGTTATCACTATTTCCAATATAGCTAACTTAACTACAAAGAAAGATTTACATCCATTTGATCACAGTCAGATAAAAAAAGCTAGACAACAAGCAACTCGAATGAGAGCGAGATAAATCAATTAACAATGTACAATTTGGGAAGATTTTTAGTAAACTTAAAATCAAAATTTTAAATTAAGGCTGATAAAAACTTTGTTTTTTATCAGCCTTAATTGTTAATAGTTAATTGCTTCCTTTATTGAAAAATAACTACTTCTGTTTCTTCTGTTTCTTCTATTGCTTTATTTACTAGTTCATCTATATTTAATACACTTTCTGATTCTCTTATTGATTCTACTCTTGGCTTTGTTTTTGGATGCTTTGGAACAAATATAGTACAACAATCTTCGTATGGTAATATTGAAGTTTCATATGTTCCTATTCCTCTTGCTATATCCATTATATCTGTTTTATCCATAGCTATTAGTGGTCTAAATACGGGTCTATCAGCACAATCATTACTTACCATTAAGCCTTCCATAGTTTGGCTAGCAACTTGCCCTATACTCTCTCCTGTTGCTACTGATTGGATGCCATATTTTTCTGCTAAACCACAAGCAACTCTCATCATAAATCTTCTCATTATTATTGTTAATTCATCTTCTCTACATCCATTTATTATTGCCATTTGTATTTCTGTAAATGGTACTATATGCAATTTAACCTTTTCTGTATAAGTAGAAAGTATTTTAGCTAAATCTTTAACCTTATCCTTTGCTCTTTCAGAAGTATAAGGGTGGCTATGATAATAAACACAATGTAATTCTACACCTCTTCTAGCCATTAAATATCCCGCAACAGGTGAATCTATCCCACCAGATAACATAAGCATAGTGCTTCCATTTATTCCATATGGTAAACCACCAGCACCTTTAATTTTATCTTTTGTTGTATATATGTATGCATTTTCTCTAATTTCTATATTTACTAGACATTCTGGATTTTTAACTTTAACTTCTAATCCATCCATATGATAAACTACATATGCTCCAACTTCCTTAGAAGTCTCTAATGAATTTTTAGGGAATACCTTATTTGCCCTATTCGTTTCTATCTTAAAGTTTTTAGGATTAGCATCCTTAACTTTTTTTAACGCTTCTTCTTTTATTGCTTGCATATCTCTTGGTACTTCTGTTACTATACAAACTTCAGCAACACCAAAAACTTTTCTTACTCTTTCAGTAGCTTCTTCTATATCATCTGCTTTAATAAAATATCTGCCTTGATCAGAAATTAATTCATAATTAATTCCCTTTAATTTTTTCTTTATATTATCTCTTAATTTTTTTTCAAACTTATTTCTATTTAAGCCCTTTAAAAAAATCTCTGATGCATATTTTACTAATATTAATTTATTCATTTTTTTACTCTCCTTAAAAAATTTAATGAACCCTTTAAAACTTCTACAACTTCATCAACTTCTTCTTTAGTATTAAACCTTGAAAATGAAAATCTTATAGCACTTTCTATTTCTTTTTTTTCTAATCCTAAAGCTCTTATTACATAACTTCCAGATGATGCACTAGTTTTTGAAGTACATGCAGATCCAGTAGCCACAAATATATCTTTATCTTCTAATAAATGAAGTAAAACTTCTGCTCTTACACCTATAAATGAAACATTTAATATGTAAGGTGTAAAATCTTCTCTTAAAGGACTGTTTATTCTTAAATCATCTATTTCTTGTAACTTTTCTATCATATATTGTTTTAAATTTTTTACATAGTTAAAGTTTTCTTCTTGATTAATAAAAGTTATTTCTGCTGCCTTATGTAAACCAATTATAGCTGGAACATTTTGAGTTCCACCTCTAAATCCACCTTCTTGACTTCCGCCATTTATTAATGAATTTAAAACTATACCCTTTTTTATATAACAAAACCCTATTCCCTTTGGTCCGTGAATTTTATGTCCAGAAATTGATAGCATATCTATATTCATCTTCTTTACATTTATATTTAGTTTTCCATAAGATTGAACTGCATCAACATGAAACTTTGCTCTAGAACTTTTTTCTTTTATAATACTACCTATTTCTTCTATATGCTGTATTGTTCCTATTTCATTATTTACATGCATTATAGAAACTAATACAGTATCTTTACATATAACTTCCTTCAATTCATCTAAAGATATTTTCCCATCTCTATTAACATCTAAATATGTGACTTTAACACCAATTTTTTCAAGCTCCTTATATGTCATCAAAACTGAATGATGCTCAAATACAGTTGTTATAACATGATGTCCTGGCTTTACTAATCCTTTTATTATTAAATTATTTGCTTCACTACCACCTGATGTAAAATATATTTCTTCTTTTGATGCATTTATGCTTTTACCTAAGAAATCTCTTGCTTCTGTAAGCTTCCTTTCAGCTTTCATTCCTATCTTATGGAGAGATGATGGATTTCCGAAATATTCCTCCATTGCAGTTACTACTTCTTCTATAACTTTTCTATATGGTTTTGTTGTTGAGCTATTGTCAAAATAAATATCCAAACTTTATCCCTCCCTATGTATAAAATATCATTATATATGTATTAATCTTTGCTATATTTCTTAAATAAATCTACCAATTTTTAATAATATAAAATAATAATTCTATAAACTATTAATTCACCATATATTATTATCTCTTTTTATGTCCAAAACTACTATATCAAATTTCAAAAAATAAATAAAGGCTTAATTTCTAATATATTCATATAAAATGACTCTTGCTTTATAATGAGAATATATTTAGAAATAGCCTTTTTTCATTTATTTTTCTTTTTCATATTTTTGTATTCTATCATAAGTATTATAGTTGTAGTTAAAAGTACCATTGATATTGATAATAATATTTCTAACAAAAGCTATTCTCCTATAAATCACTATATTATATTTTATATATTTTATTAATAAATAATTACATTTTATATTAAAATAAAACTTTAACTAAATTTATTTATTAAATCTAAAGTGTAAAATAAGATTTAATTTTTATTTATGATTTTTTATAAATAAAAATAAGGTTGCTATATATGTAATCTATACACACTTCAACAACCTATTTGCAAGATATCAAAACTTCTAAGAAGAAGCTTTAAACTTATTAAATTTATTCCATAGCTACAAATTCTACTTTCTCCACATCTTTTACTTTAGATAAATCTTCAAGCAAAGTTTTTAAATCTCCCTTAAGTGAAGAGGTATCAATTGTCAAACTTAAATTTGCTTTTTTATTCATGGGGATTCCTTGATTAATTGTTATTATACTTCCACCTTCTTCTGAAATATAGTTCAATATTCCTGAAAGTACACCTTTATTATCATTTATCATCATATTAATAGTTACCTTCTGCCCCTGCTCAGTTTCTGATAAAGCAAAAACTGAATCCTTGTATTTATAATAGACACTCCTGCTTATACTAACAGTTTTAGCCGCTTCCGTAACATCTTTAACATTACCTTCCTTTAGCAGCCTTTTAGCGTCTACTACTTTCTCATAAACTTCTGGTAAAACTCTTTTATCTACAACTAAAAAATTACCTTTCATTAGTATCTCCTTCAAAAGTCATAGCCCCATGATTATTAATACAAAGCTTTTTTATATCCCAAGGAATACTTTTGCTTTCTAAAAATTTTTTTATATTAGAAAATATATTTTTATCATCTTTATTTACAATTGCCATAATCGTAGGTCCTGCTCCACTTAAAAAACATCCTAAAGCTCCTAGTTCCATGCACTTATTATAAACTAAATCATAATCTTTTATTAATGGGCTTCTATATTTCTCATGAATTGAATCTTTACAACAATATTTCAGCAAATCATAGCTTCCATTTGAAAAACTGGAAATCATTAAGGCTACCCTACTTATATTATATACAGCATCTTTAAATTCTACCTTAGATGGTAGAGCACTTCTAGATAATGCTGTAGAGAGTTCAAAGTTTGGAATTAAAGCAATAAAGTTAATTCCATTTTTTACGTCTATCTTATTATAAATAACATTATCTTCTTCCATAACTGATACTACCATACCACCAAATAAAGCTGGTGCTATATTATCTGGATGACCTTCAATTTCAACTCCAATTCTAAAAAGTTCCTCTAAGCTCAACAAGTTATTCATAATATAGTTAGCACCTAAAAGCCCTGCAATTATACAACTAGAACTCGATCCTAATCCTCTTGATATAGGTATATCTTCTTTTATCAGCTTTATATTTAGCCCTTTAGGTTTAAAATTGTATTTTTCAAAACATATCTTCATAGATTTATAAACTATATTTTTTTCATTACAAAATTCTTCTTTAAATCCGTAAAATTTAATACCATTTTCACCTTCTGAAAATTCATACTCATTAGACAAATCAAAAGCTATCCCTAGAGAATCAAAACCAGGACCCATATTAGCTGATGTTGCCGGCACTTTAACTTTTATCATGTTTTCCTCCCAAAAAGTCTTTAAGAGCTTGTCTCATATCGTCAAAATCACACGCAAAATTATGAAGAACATCTTTATTATCTAGTCCAATTAAATTGTTAGGAACTTTTATTTTACAAAACTTATTTAACTTTTCTATTGCTTCAAAATCTCCATTTTCTTCATTATCTATTTCTAAAGCTTTTGTTATACTTCTTGGAAACTTATATGGACTTGCTGTTGAAGCAATCAAACATTTAGTAGTGTCATTTGTATCTTTAATATACTTATCTAACACTACATATCCTACAGCAGTATGAGTATCCATTAAATAGCCCTCTTTATTATATAAATCTTTTATTGCCTTATAAACTTCTTCTGTGTTAGCATTTTCTCCATAAAAGTCTTTTAAAAAACTTTTGTATTTCCCATTAATACTATACACCCCATTAAGGTTCAATTCCTTCATTAAAGATTTTATTTCATCAGAATTTCTACCACTTGCTTCAAACAAAAGCCTTTCCAAATTTGATGAGACTAATATATCCATAGATGGAGATTCTGTTACTACGAGTTCTCTTCTTCTATCATATATTCCTTTTTTGAAGAAATCAGTTAAAACCTTATTTTCATTAGATGCACATATAAATTTTGCAATAGGAAGCCCCATTTCCTTTGCATAATACGCAGCTAATATATTCCCAAAATTTCCAGTGGGAACTACAACATTTATTTTATCGCCCAATTTTATTTTTTGCTTATTTACTAATTGAAAGTATCCATAAAAATAATATATTATTTGTGGAATTAATCTTCCAATATTAATTGAGTTTGCAGAAGATAATCTAAATCCTTTAGATAATAATTCTTCTTTAAACTTATCATCCCCAAATATTTCTTTTACGCCCCTTTGTGCTTCATCGAAATTACCCCTAATTCCAACTACATTTACATTTTCACCTTCTTGTGTTATCATTTGCCTTTCTTGTACTGCACTTACCTTATCCTTTGGATAGTACACCATAACTTTAAATCCTTCTACTCCACTAAAACCTTCTAAGGCAGCTTTTCCAGTATCCCCAGAAGTAGCTGCTAAAATCACTATTTCTTCTTTGATATTTTGTTTTGTTTTTGCAATTTTCATTATTTGTGGAAGAAATAATAGAGCTGCATCTTTAAAGGCTGATGTAGGTCCATGATACAATTCTAAAAATCCATTTTTCTCTATTACTTTAAATCGATTTTTATATGCTTTATTAATGGCAATTTTGATTTCATTTTCAGTGAAATCTGTAAAAAATGCTTTAACAATTTCAAAAGAAATTTCTTCATAGCTAAGATTTTCTTTATCTTTTATTTTTTCATATAATCTTGGAAATTCTTCTGGAACATATAACCCGCCGCTCTTAGAAATTCCTCTTATAATAGCTTGCGAGGAAGATACATAAGACTCCTCTCCTCTAGTACTAATAAACCTCATAAAATCACCCCAAATCAAAGGTTATTATCCTTTAGGATTATATTACCATGTTCTCTGTCTAAACACAAGTGTTTTTGTTTTAAAAACACTTGTTTCTTTATATAAAATAAAAATATAGGA
>NZ_LBMX01000085.1:0-56125 GCF_001010885.1 Clostridium sp. C8
TCCTATATTTTTATTTTATATCTATTATATATTTACTATTTTTTAGATTTTATAAATAGATATAAACTATTTATCATAAAAATTATCCCTGAATAGAATAAAACTATTCCCCATTGAAAAAGCCTTAATGGAACAGTATTAAATACTCCTGATAAAAATGGGATATATAGTATTGAACATACCATAATCATAGAAACTAGTACTGCTAAAACTAAATATGGATTAGTAAATACTTTAATTTCGAAAATAGAATGTCTTTCTGATCTACACTCGAAAACATGTAATAACTGAGACATAACTAGTGTTGTTAAAGCAAGAGTTCTACATGTAGCTAAATCCATACCATATAATCTACCAGTCATAAATGAAAGTAAAGTACAAATTCCAATTAAACATCCTCTTACAACAATCTTTGACCATAGTCCTCTTGCAAAAATACCTTCTCCCTTTTCTCTTGGTTGTTGCATCATTATATCTTTATCTGCTGGATCTACTCCAAGAGCAATTGCCGGTAATCCATCAGTTGCTAAGTTTACAAATAATATTTGTATTGGTGTAAGTGGATTAGGTAAATAAAATAATGATGCTAGAAACATAGTTAATACTTCCCCTAAATTACAAGATAATAAATATCTTATAAATTTTCTTATATTATCATATATAACTCTACCTTCTTCTACTGCTGATACAATTGTTGCAAAATTATCATCCATTAATACCATGGAAGCTGCTTCCTTAGTTACATCTGTTCCTGATATTCCCATTGCAATTCCTATATCTGCTTCCTTTATTGCTGGAGCATCATTAACTCCATCTCCAGTCATTGCAACTATATTATTTTGTTTTTTAAAAGCTTTAACTATTCTAAGCTTATGATGTGGGGATACTCTTGCAAATACTCTGACGTTTTTAACTTTCTTCATAAGATCTTCATCGCTAATTGTTTCAATTTCTTCTCCTGTCATAGCTTGATCATCTGTATTACAAATATTAATTGATTTAGCTATTGCAAGTGCTGTATTTTTATGATCCCCAGTTATCATTACAGGTTGAATTCCTGCAAGTTTACATTTTAATACTGCGTCTCTAACTTCAACTCTTGGAGGATCAATACTTCCTGCAACTCCTAAAAAGATTAAATTATTTTCTAAAGATTCACTCTTTACTAAATTGCTTTCCTTATAAGCTGCTGCTATACACCTTAAAGCTCTATTAGACATTGCTTCTATATATGATGCAACCTGCTTTTTCTTTTGAGTAGTTAAAGGCTTTATAGTTCCATTTTCAAGTATATGACTACACTTATCTATAACTCTTTCTGGAGCACCTTTCATATAACAAACTTCTTTTGTTCCTTCTCTAACTATAACACTCATCATTTTTCTAGAAGAATCAAAAGGAATATCATATATTCTTTTTGCATTGGATACAAAGGATTTTAATAAGTTAACATCTTTAAAAAATGCTTTTATCAATGCAGTTTCAGTTGGATCTCCATGTAAAGCCTTATCTATGTTCTTAATATTAAAATCATAATTACAATCATTACAATAAACTAAAGCCTTCATAATTGTTGAATGATTGGTTAATTGATCTTTATCTAAATCATGTATTTTTCCATTAATATAAATTTCTTTTACAGTCATTTTATTTTGTGTTAATGTACCCGTCTTATCTGAACATATTACTGATGTACACCCTAAAGTTTCTACTGCTGGTAATTTTCTTACTAAAGCATTTTTCTTTAACATTCTTGAAACACCTAATGCTAACGCTACTGTTACTATAGCTGCTAAACCTTCTGGTATTGCTGCAACTGCTAATGAAACCCCTAATAAGAACATTTCTGTAATTTCATTACCTCTTAATATTCCTAGTACTGTTACAACTGCACATATTGTTAAACATAATGCTACTAGTATCTTACCTAGTGAATCTAGTCTCTCTCTTAATGGAGATTTATCTTCTTCAATGTTATCTAAAAGATTTGCTATTTTCCCCATTTCCGTATTCATTCCAATACTATCAATAAGTAAAATACCTCTACCTTTCAATACTGTAGTACCCATAAATCCTTGGTTTTTTCCTTTTTTTGAATCCTTAGAAACTCCTACTGATTCTCCAGTTAAAAGTGACTCATCAATCATTATCCCTGAGCTTTCTATAAACGTGCCATCTGCTGGTATTCTATCTCCTGCTTCTAATATTATTAGATCCCCTATAGTAACTTCTATTGAGTTTATTACTTTCAAAACGCCATCTCTAATAACCTTACAAGTTGGTGCTGCTAATTCCTTTAATGCTTCTAAGGATTTTTCAGTTCTATATTCTTGTACAAACCCCATTATTGCATTTACAACCACTATTATAAGTATTGTTATTGCATCTGCAGTATCTCCCATTAAGCCTGAAATTACAGTTGCAGCTATTAATACCCAAACAATAAAGTCATTAAATTGAGCTAAAAATATTAATATAGGTGATGATTTCTTTTTGTGGGATAACTCATTTAATCCATAAGTACTTTGTCTTTTTTCTGCTTCCTTTGTAGATAGACCCCTTGATATTTCTCTTTCTTGTATCACCGGTTGTCCTCCTTAAAATAGTTTCTATATATTATATTTAGTAAATTCTAAGATATGATTTTTTTTAATAATTGATATGTTAATTTTCTATTTAAATAAATCCATTAACTCCGTAACACATTGATAATGTAGATGAATTGAACACTTAATGAAATTGAATGTATGAATAACTGATTTTATTAAGAAAGCTCATTTAGAGAAGTATGATGTATATGCTGCATTTATTAATTAAAACATGTACATGTAAATAAGAGTAATTCAACATATTTCTACATATACTTTATATAGATAGCTTTACAAATTAACAATATAAATATAGAATATGTATATATAAAATTTAACTAAGGAGGGTCTTAATTTGAAAGACATAATTTACGTAACAGGACATAAGAATCCAGATTCTGATTCGATATGTGCAGCTTTTTCGTATGCTGAATTTAAAAATAAGACAGGCAATATACCTGCAGTACCTGTAAGACTTGGAAATGTAAATCAAGAAACTCAATATATTCTTGATTATTTTGGAGTTGAAGCTCCTCAATTGCTAAAGACTGTGAAATTAAAGGTAGAAGATTTAGAGTTTGATAGAATAACTCCTGTATCTCCTGATATATCTTTAAAAACAGCTTGGAATATAATGAGAAATAAAAACATTAAAACTTTACCAGTAGCTGACGAAAATGATCATTTATTGGGAGTTTTAGCTATCTCAAACTTAACTTCATGTTATATGGATATTTGGGATAATAGAATTCTAGCAAAAAGTAATACTTCAATCGAAAATATTATAGATACACTATCTGCAAAGGAAATTTATGTAGATTCTAAAAGAAAAACTTTTCCTGGTAAAATAGCAGTAACTGCAATGAAGCCTGAAAGTATGAAAGATTACATAGAAGCTGGGGATATAGCTATAGTTGGAGATAGAGAAGAAGTTCAAAACGCCTTACTTGATCTTAATATATCTCTTATGATAATTACTGGATCACATACTCCAAGTAGCAAAATAACAGAAAAAGCTAAAAAGGCTAATATAAGTGTTATAACTACTCCACATGATTCATTTACTACATCACGACTTATAGTTCAAAGTATTCCTGTCGGTTATGTTATGATTAAAGATAAGTTAGTTACATTCTCAACTAATGATTTAGTTGAAGATGTAAAAAAAGTTATGATAGAAACTAGATATAGAAGTTATCCGGTTATTGCAGAAAATGGCAAAGTAATTGGAGCTGTATCAAGATATCATTTAATTTCTAATTATAAAAAGAAAATCATCCAAGTTGACCATAATGAAAGAAGTCAATCAGTTGATGGACTTGAAGATGCTGAAATATTGGAAATAATAGATCATCACAGAGTTGCTGATATTCAAACTAGTGGACCTTTATATTTTAGAAGTGAGCCTATTGGAAGTACTTCTACTATAGTAGGTAAATGCTTCTTTGAAAATGGAATACGCCCTTCAAAGCAAGCTGCTGGACTTCTATGTGGAGCTATAATTTCTGATACATTACTATTTAGAAGCCCAACTTGTACACCACAAGATAAAAATATTTGTCTAAGATTAGCTGAAATAGCTGGAATAGATGTTGAAAAATTTGCTAAAGAGATGTTTAAAGCTGGAACTTCATTAAAAGGAAAAACAGTAGAACAAATCTTTAATCAAGATTTCAAGCCATTTACTATGGAAGATACAAGGGTTGGTATAGCACAAGTAAATACTATGGATATTGAAGGATTTATGCCACTTAAAGAAGAAATGTTGACTTATATGAATACTAAAGCAAAAGAAGCAAAACTAGATACTGTACTTTTATTGCTTACAGATATTCTTAATGAAGGATCTCAAATATTAGTTGCTGGTGATAGACCAGAAATAATTGAGAAAGCTTTCAATATTACATTAAAAGATAATACGGCGTTCTTAGATAAAGTGCTTTCAAGAAAGAAACAAGTGGTACCACCAATTACAGCTGCAGTAACTGCTAAATAATTTAGTAAACTAAATTATAGTGAAAAAATGAACAGTTATTTATAAAATTCCAATGGAATTTCAAAATAATAAATTAAAAAGGCTGAGATTTTAGTATTTTCTCAGCCTTTATTTTATAATTCAGCTATGCTGAATTATTTCCTCAACTCTTTCACTTTTCATTCTTCCCACTCTTATCTAGATCTCATATTATTAACCATTCCCCACATTTCATCTGCAGTTGTAATTCCTCTTGAACTAAGTTCAAAAGCCCTTTGAGTTAATATCATTTCTGAGAATTCAGTTGCAATATCTACATTTGATCCTTCTAATGATCCTTGGTATATGTCAAAGTTAGTAGTTCTTTGCACCTCTACTCCTTGGGCTGGAGTAAATAAGTTCTCTCCAATTGATAAAAATGCTCTATCTCCTACTGCTGTATATAATGGAATTTCTGCAACTTGTATAAAGTTACCTCTATCTTTAATATAAACTTGTCCTTTTTTATCTACAAGAAAATTATCTTTATTAAATACCACATTATTCTCAGAATACCCATTTAAATAATTAAGTTCTAATTTATTTCCTCTATTATCTACAATTTTACCATTAGCATCAATTGCAAAAGCACCATCTCTTGTATAGGCTTCTCCTCCATCTGATGAAATTATTTTAAAATAACCTGAGCCATCAATTGATAAGTCTGTACCTCTTAAAGTTTCTTGTAACATACCTTGAGAGTTGTCTCTATACCATTCTGAAGTTCTTGTACCTGTTCCAATTACGGCATCTTTATCATTAATTGGAGTTCCCATCCTATCTAAAGATTCTGTTAATAAGTCTTTAAACCCAACCTCTATTTTCTTATATCCCATAGTAGTTGAGTTCGCTAAATTATTAGAAATTGCATCTAACTTATCTTGATTTGCATTCATTCCACTTCTTGCAGTCCATAATGTTCTTAGCATAAATTCATCCTCCTACTATTTAACTGCGCCTATTTCATTTGCAGCCTTTCCTAATGTTTCATCAATAGTTTGAACTATTTTTTGATTAGTTTCAAAACTTCTCATTGTAGTAATCATATTTACCATCTCATTTGAAACACTTACATTTGAACCTTCTAATGAGCCTTGAGTAACTGAAACTTGTGCATTATATATAGGATTTTCTCCTCTATAATAATTATTCCCTATTTTTTCCAATGTGTTATAATCTTGAAAATCTGCTGTTGCTAAAGTATGTGTTGCTCTATCTCCTATGTACAAGTTGTTATTTCTATCTAATATAAAGTCATCTCCACCTACAAAGATTGGTTCAAGAGTTCCTGTGCTTTTATTCATTCCTAGAACCCTATCCCCATCAGTATTCATAAGATATCCATCATTTCCAACTTTAAAGCTTCCATCTCTTGTATATACTACTTCATTACCTGCATTAGTTTGCTTTTGTATAGCAAAAAATCCTCTTCCCTCTATAGCAAAATCTGTTTTTTTATCTGTGCTTTTTATAAGTCCTTGCGTAAATGTTGTATCTACACTATCTATTTTAGCACCTAAACTTATTGATCCCAGCTTTTGAGTTATATTTTTACCATTAACTACTTTATCTCTATTTTGAATCATAACTTCATCAAAGCTTTTTATTGATAAGTTATCACCTTTAAATCCAGTTGTATTTGCATTTGTTATATTATTTGTTATATTAGATTGCTTATTCTCTAATGATATTAATCCTGATACAGCAGTATATAAACTCCTAATCATTATCCTCAACTCCTTTAAATAATACTTTACATTCATCCTCATAGTGCATTCCAAGGCCTCTAGCCTTTTCTTCTATTTTATCATTAGAAAGTTCTTTATTATAACTATATCCAAACATAAATATTGAAGTCAATACCATTCCAATGCCTATTCCCATAAGTATTTTTCTGTCAGTTAAAAAATCAATTACTATACTTATTTTCTTAATAAACTTTTTATTAATAGTACTTCCCCCTTACCTATGGATAGTTTCTCACATATTTCATCATCTCTTAATCCATTTTCTAAAAACGACTTCACACTTTCCATTTTATCATTTTGAAGTTTTTCTTTATTAATGAAATTTATTTCTGATATTATATCATTTTCTATTATATCTTCTTTTAATATGTTTTCTGAATCTTCTTTTTTATAATTATCTATATTATATTTATTATCGTCTACTTCTTTCTTATTCTTTATATGATTCAATGATTTTTTTAATTCTTTAATTTCCTTTTGTAAATCTAAAACAGTTTCAGCTAAATCTTTTCTTATTGAAATAATTTCTACATCATAATCCCTATTATTATTCATTTCTTCTCTATTTAGTATATTTTCAAAGGATTTATCTTCTTTTTTTATAGCTTTAACATTTAAAATTATAAGTATAATTCCTATTAACATTATTAATACAGGAAGCATATAATCCTCCCTTTCTTATTTATCTAAGTATAATTTATATGTAATTTATCTTTTGCATTACACCCCTTAAATTCCTTATGGCTCTACTATGTAACTGACAAACTCTAGATTCTGATACTTCTAAAATTTGTCCTATTTCTTTTAAAGTTAACTTTTCATAATAATATAACTTTAATATAAGCTTATCCTTTTCCTTCAAATCTTCTATTGCTTTTGCAAGAACTTCTAATTTTTCTTTATCTTCTAAAGATTCTTCTGGTGAAACAGAGTTTTTATCTTCTAATGTCTCCATAATAGTAACATCATCATCATCTGAATATATTATAGACTCCAAAGACATCACTGACATATAATTTATATAATTTTCAATTTGAGAAACTTCTTCCTCTGATATTTTTAGTTCATTTGCAATTTCTTTTAGATTTGGTTCTCTCATGTATATATTTTGGAGTTTTTCTACGCATTCATTATATCTAGCCAACTTATCCATAGCACCTTTAGAAATAGGTCTATTTTTTCTTATTTCATCAATCATTGACCCTTTTATTCTTAAAGTAGCATAAGATGAAAACTTCATACCTTTTGTTGAATCGTACCTATTAATTGCATCTAAAAGCCCAACAATTCCATAGCTTACTAAATCCTCATATTCTATATATTTGGTTTTACCAATCATAACTCTAGAAGCTAAATATTTAACTAGTGGTATATATTTTTCTACAATTTGTTCTTTATGAATTATAGGGCTTTGACATTCCATATTGTTAACCTCCTCTAGATAAGTTCTCGTTGTTTTCTCATTATCCTAAATACTGTTCTTATTATTTTCTCTCTTGTTACATTGTCCATATCATCAAAATCTATTCCACATACATACTTCTTATCTTCTGTTTTTTCTATCCTTACGATTTTTCCCCTTACAGTTATCTTTTCATTATCATGAATTAAGTTTGCAACTATAATATCATTATATGATAACTCTTCCTTTATTTTAATTCTCATGCCACCACCACTTAAGTCCAGTAAAAGTGCATGTTCATATTTTTCTTCTTCTTTTATTTCTTTTTCAAGTTCTTCTTCTTTTATATAGTTAATCACTTGTAGTATATTAACTCTTACATAATTTCTTCTTTGTATTCTAGTTATCTCAAAAGGCTTTCCAATCCTATAAAATGGAATATTATTTTCTGTAATTCTCCCTAAAACCTCACTCTTATAACCAAAAACATTTCCTTTATTATCATAGAATATTTGTTCTAATTTTTCTCCGTCTTCTAAAGTTAAATAAACTCCATTAGATACTGGAACTGTTATTAAAATTTCTTCATCCTTTATATCTTGAATCGTTGATTTATAAATATCTTCTCCCCATAAAACATCAATTTTACGATTTATACCAAGTTCTAATTTTGTCATTACCTATAATCCCCCTAAGAAAAAATATTAAATAATTTTCTAAATAACCCTTGAGCACCAACACCTATGGCTTCTTTTTTCTTCCCTATAATTTTATCTGCTATCTCAATTATAGATTTAGCAGCATCACAATTAGGATAACTAATTACAAAGGGTATTTGTTCCCTTACTGCCATAACAAGTTTTCTATCTTCATAAATACTTCCTAAATAATCAACTTCTAGTGTTAAAAATTTATTTACAGCAGCCTTAAATTTTATGAAGGTTTGACTTCCTTCTTTTTTGTCTAATGCTTTATTAATAACTATATTAGCTTTGTTTTTTATTTTAAAATGATTTACTGCTTTTAATAGGCTATATCCATCCGTTAATGAAGTAGGTTCTGGAGTCGTTACTAATATTAATTCATCACTACAAGCTATAAAGGCTAATACACTTCTGCTTATTCCCGCACCTGTATCTATGAATATATAATCAAATCCTTCTAACATTTCTATTTTTTTCAAGAAAATATCTCTTTGATTTTGTTGTAAATCCTCTATATTATTTAATCCGCTTCCGCCTGGTAATAATTTTACCCCTTCTGGTCCATCAACAATTATATCTTCTATAGCTAATTTACCATTAATTAAATCTAAAACACTATGCCTAGGGTATATTCCCATTAAAACATCATCATTTCCCATTCCTATATCTGCATCAAATATTAATACTCTCTTGCCTTTTTTAACTAATGTAATTGCCAAATTAACTACAAAATTACTTTTTCCAACGCCACCTTTACCTGATGTTATAGTTATTATTCTAGCATCTCTTTTAAAGCTTTCTTGTATTTCACCTCTTGCTAACCTTCTTAAACTTTCTGCTTGGTCTAACATATAGTTTCCTCCCCTAGAATAAGTTTTTCTATTTCATTCTTTGAAGGTACTTTTATATCATCTGGAACATCTTGCCCTGTGGTTATATAAGCTATAGGTTTATTTGACCTTTTTACTATGTTGTACACACAACCATAAGTACTGGTTTCATCTAATTTAGTTATAATTAATTCTTCATAAGCAAGTTCATTATACCCCTCTAAAATTGTTTGAATATCTCTATTTTTTGTGGTTCCACTCATCACAAGCATTATATGATCAGCATTAACCTTTTGAATAAATGCTCTAAGTTCTGATATTTGCATTGTATTTTTACTGCTTCTTCCTGTTGTATCTACTAAAATTACATCACAAGCTTCCAGTTCCTTAACAGCACCTTCCATCTCTTTTAAGGTTATAACTACTTTAAATGGTATATTCATAATTTCAGCATAAGTCTTTAGTTGCTCAACAGCTCCTATTCTATAGGTATCTATAGTAATTAACCCAACTTTCTTTTTTTCTATTAAGGCTAATCTTCCCGCAAGTTTAGCTATAGTAGTGGTTTTTCCTACTCCTGTTGGACCCACCAAAACCACTTTTCCTCTTAAGTTGTTAGTGCTGATATCAATTTCTTTTTCTAATAAATTCATGAAATCTTTTTTAAACTCATCTATATTATCATAATTTTTCGTCAATAAATCAATTAAAAGTTTTTCATCAATATCCATATCTCTTAGATACTCTGATATTAAATCCTTTTCTTCTTCTTTATTTGTATTTTTTATAACTTTATTTAATAACTCCTTAATTTCTTTGACTTCATTTTTTATATTCTCATTATTATTTAAGTTATTTTTATCTTCTTCAACTTCTTCTTTAATTATTTTCTTATCTTTTTCTGAAATAATTTTTTTTATACTATCTAGAGAATTTCTAAAATCCATATCCTCTTCTTTTTCTCTAGCAAATTTGTTTTTTTTATCTATTTTATTATTTTCAAGTGCTGCAGTAACTTCAATTAACTTAGGTTTAAAATATCCTTTAATTCCTGACTCTCTTATTTTTCTTTGACTTATTATAATAGCATCTTTACCTAGTTCGTATCTTATTCTAGTAAGAGCTTCATTCATATTTTTTACTAAGTATTTTTTTATTACCATTATAATGAGACAACTCCTTCTGTTCTTATTTCAACATCATTTGGAATTTCATTTAGTGATATAACCATTATATGTGGAAATACCATTTCTATAAGTTTCCTAAATACTGGTCTTATGTTTGGCGATACTAGTATAACTGGTTGATTGTTATAGAAATAAACTCTATCTACTTCATCTCTTATAGAATTAAGTATCTTAGTAGTTGTATCTGGATCAACCGCTGGGAAAGATCCCTGCATAGATTTTTGAGTATTAGCTGCTATTATTTCTTCTATTTGAGGAGATAATGTAACAACTGTTATACTTCTATTTTCATCTATTACTGTATTACAAATTGTTCTCGCTAGTGCAAATCTAACATATTCTGTTAATAGTTCTAAATCTTTAGTAAGCCTAGAATTATCTGCTAAAGATTCCATAATTGTTACCATATCTTTTATTGGAACTTTTTCTCTTAATAAGTTTTGTAATACTTTTTGAAGTTCTCCTATAGTCATAAGATCAGGTATAAGTTCTTCTACCACAGTACTATATTTCTCTTTAGTATTATCTACTATTAACTGAACTTCTTGTCTTCCAAGTAATTCATAAGAGTGTGCTTTTATAGTTTCTGTTAAATGAGTAACCATAACAGTAGTTGGATCTACCACAGTTAATCCTTTTATTTCAGCTTCTTCTCTTTGATCTTTATTTATCCATACTGCTGGTAAATTAAATGTAGGCTCTATAGTTCTTATTCCAGCTATTTGAGAGTTATCTCCAGATGGATCCATACAAAGAAGCATATTTGCCATAAGCTCTGCTGAAGCTATAACTGTTCCTCTTATTTTTATTACATATTCATTAGTTTTTAGTTGAAGATTGTCTCTTATTCTTATAGGTTGAACTACAACTCCCATTTCTATTGCACATTGTCTTCTAACAGATGCAATTCTTTGCAGTAAATCTCCACCTGTTGATTCATCTGCCAAAGGAATTAACCCATAACCTATTTCTACTTCCATTGGCTCAACAGAAATTAAAGTCATAACATTTTCTGGTTCTTTTCTTTCCATTTCTGTATATTCTTCCTCAACTTTTGCAAGTTCTGCTTCTTGATTCTTTTGATCTTCTTTAAATAAAAGATATGCTGCAACCCCACTTGTCACTGCTGCTAATAAAAATGGAAGTTTTGGCATTGCTGGAATTAAAGCTAAGAAAAACATTACTGCTGAAACTATTGCTAATGCAACAGGGAATGCAGTAAGTTGCTTACTAAAAGTTTTACCAAAGTTATCTGAGCTTCCTGATCTTGTTACTAATATACCTGATGCAGTAGATATTAGTAAAGCTGGAATTTGACTAACTAAACCATCTCCTACTGTAAGCCTTGTATATAATTGTGCTGCCTTTGCAATATCCATGCCACTCATTACACCTATAACAATACCTGCAACAATATTTATTATAGTTATTATTATACCTGCTATAGCATCTCCTTTTACAAACTTAGATGCCCCATCCATTGATCCATAAAAATCTGCTTCTGCTTGTAAATCTGCTCTTCTTTTTCTTGCAGTTGCCTCATCTATAGTTCCTGCATTTAAGTCTGCATCTATACTCATTTGTTTACCTGGCATTGCATCTAATGTAAATCTTGCTGATACTTCTGAAACTCTTCCTGCTCCGTTAGTTATTACTACAAATTGTATAATTATTATAATTAAGAATATTATTATACCAACAATATAATTCCCACCTATAACAAATTCACCAAAGGCTTCTATTATACTTCCTGCATCTCCTTCGCTTAATATAAGTCTTGTTGATGATATATTAAGACCTAATCTAAAAAGAGTTGTTACAAGTAATAACGTTGGAAATACTGATAATTGAAGTACATTTGTGGTAAACATAGTAATCATTATAACTACTGCTGACAGTGTTATATTAAATGCTAATAAAATGTCTAATAACAACGGTGGAAGAGGTATTATTATCATAAGTACAATACCAAGTACACCAAAGGCTACTAATACATCCATATTTTTATTTAAACTAAATTTTTCATTTGCAAGCAACCTTATCCCATCCTTTATTATCTAGTGCGTCTTTTTTTCTTATCCAACTTAAACACCATAGCTAAAATTTCTGCTACAGCTTGATACATATCCTGTGGAATATCCTTATCTATTTCTACTGTGCTATATAGCATTCTTGCTAAAGGTTTATTTTCTATTATAGGAACCTTTGACTCAATAGCTTTTTCTTTAATTTTTATTGCTATTGCATCAGCTCCTTTAGCTACAACTTTTGGAGCTTCCATCTTACCTTCTTCATATTTAATTGCCACAGCTAAATGCGTAGGATTTGTTATTACTACAGTAGCATCTCCTACAGATTGCATCATTCTTCTTTGTGACATTTCTCTTTGTCTTTGTTTCATTTTGGATTTTATTTGAGGGTCTCCCTCCATTTGTTTATATTCTTCTTTTATTTCTTGCTTTGTCATTCTTATATCCTTTTGAAAAAGTATATATTGAACAACATAATCTATAACTGCTATTACAACTAACAGTATAGTTATTTTT
The DNA here is from genome assembly GCF_001010885.1 of Clostridium sp. C8. Taxonomy (NCBI): domain Bacteria; kingdom Bacillati; phylum Bacillota; class Clostridia; order Eubacteriales; family Clostridiaceae; genus Clostridium; species Clostridium sp. C8. Next base: position 13,020 of record NZ_LBMX01000085.1, read on the forward strand.
ATAAATATATTAACTATTAGAGATTTAACTTCTATGCCTAGAGTAGGTAAATATAAATTTCCTATTTGCATTATTTTATCAAAGTTATCTCGTATATAAGAATAAGCTATAAAAATAACTATTGATATAAGTATTAAATTCTTTACTAATTCTACTAAGGCCTTTTTAGAAAACATATTTTTAAATCCATTAATTGGATTTAATTTGCCAAATGAAGGCTTTATAGCATCTTTAACTACTAAAAATCCTGTTTGAAGCAAACTAGCAACAACTCCTGCTATCATTATAGGCAAAATAACCGGCATTATTACTATTGCTATTTTACTTATAATAAGAACATTTATCCCCTTCAAGCTACTTTCTGTAACCTCCATAGTACCCATATCATTAAGAAAGTATATTACATTATTCTTTAACGAAGAGACTATAAATCCACTTAATGCAACAATTACTAGAACTGTTGCTACCATGGTAATTGCAAGTCCAATATCCTTACTTCTTGGAACTTGCCCTTTTTTTCTAGAATCACTTTTTTTCTTTGGAGTAGCTTCTTCAGTTTTTTCATCTGCCCATATTAAAAGAACCAGAGGAGCAGATGTGATTATTTTTCTAAAAATATCAGGAATATAACTTATGTTGCTAACAAAAAGTTTTATTATAATTGGTAATGATATTGATATAGCTAGTATACCAACCAACATTTTAACTGGCATTCCAAGTATCATTACATTTATTTGTGGAACTGCTCTTGAGATAAGTCCCATGCAAAGGTCTGTTAATATTATTATCAATACTATAGGTATTGCAATTTTCAATCCTATTACAAAATACTTTCCTACAACTTCTATAAGTGTCATCATTGTATCTGGATAAAGTAGCCCCTTACCCATTGGCAATATTATAAAACTTTCAATAAGTGATTTTATAAGCATATGATGCCCATCTACTACAAAAAAAATCATTAAAGCTACATAGTGAAGTAAATTTCCAGTTATTGTTGTACTTGTTTTACTATTTGGATCTATAGTATTAACCATACTTAATCCTATATGTACATCTATCAGGCTTCCTGCCATTAATACTACCTCAAAAGCTATATTAGATATTAAGCCCAGTATTAGCCCATTAACAACTTCTAAAATCATATAAATAATTAAATAATAATTGCTTGTAATTAAATTTATATTTGAATAATCTATTCCTCCAAGTAATGCAAAGGAAAATATTAATGAAAACATAGCTTTTAATGTTTTCGGTGTCCCATTTGGGAAAAATATATTTGTTATAGCAAAAAAAGCCGTAACTCTTAAAAATATAAAAAATAATGCTAAAAAGTAGGTTGTATCTATCATACCTTACCTACCTCCTAAGTAGATATCTTAATAATAAGTTCAAATATTCTTTCTGTAAAGGCTACTAATGTATGCAACATAAAACTTGATAACATAAGCCCAACAGCTGCTATTCCTATTAGCTTAGGAACAAATGTTAATGTTTGTTCTTGTATTTGAGTAGTTGCTTGAAATATACTTATTATTAATCCAATTAATATTGATACTATTAATATTGGACCAGCTACTTTTAATGCTGTATATAATGCATCTCTTACTATTCCTATAATTAAATTTTCACTCACATTTATCACCTACCCTCCAAAACTCATTATTAAAGACTTAACCATTAAATACCAACCATCTACCATTACAAATAATAATAATTTAAATGGTAATGCTACCATTACAGGTGGAAGCATAAACATTCCCATTGACATAAGAACACTTGCCACTACCATATCTATTATTATAAAAGGTAAGAATAATAAAAATCCTATTTGAAATGCTGTTTTTAGTTCGCTTATTGCAAAAGCTGGGATAACAACTGTTAATGGGATATTATCTTTTGTTATTTCCTCTTTATTTAGTTTTGATGCTTCAATAAATAATTCTAGATCTTTTTGTCTTGTTTGTTTTAGCATGAAGTTCCTTAAAGGCTTACTTCCAGCCTCCATAGCTTCTTCTTGTGTTATTGTATTTTCCATAAATGGTTTAAATGCGTTTTCATTTAATTCTGTATATACTGGCTGCATTATAAATATGGTTAAAAATATTGCTAATCCAATAAGTATTTGATTTGGAATTGATTGCTGAGCTCCTAATGCATTCTTTAAAAAAGAAAATACAACTATTATTCTTGTAAAAGATGTCATCATAATTATTATTGAAGGTAATAATGTTAAAATAGTTAGTACTATCAATAATTTTATATTATCTACATAATTTTGAGGAGAAGTAGATTCGCCGCCTACTGAAATATTTAAATCTGGTATACTTATTGGTTCAGCATTTACAGCTTTATTAAAAGTAAATATCAGAAATACTGTCATTATCAGCATAAATATATATTTCTTCTTTTTATTCATATAAATCTTCCTTTTAATTATATTTATTTCTAAATTTATCTATTTTATCTCTTAAGCTTTTTACAGCTGTTTCATATTGGTCATTTATTTTTTCTTTTTCTCTTCTTTTCTCCTCTTCTAAAAGAAATATATCTTCTTCAGATATCTCATCTAATTTTTCAGTAGTATTATTAGATGAACTCAGTACATAGCCTTTTTTTCCTATTTTTACCACTACTATTGAAGTTTCTTTAGATATTTGAGTTCTTTCTAAAACCTTAATGTATTTTCCTTCATTAATCTTATTAAGTTTATTTCCACTTATTTTAAATAATATATAAATAAGCCCAAGTACTATCGTTAATGCAAATATTAACTTAAATATTAAAAATACTAAATCCATCTTTTAAATCTACTTCCTTTATTGTACTATAATATCACTTATATAAACATCTTTCAGTAATCCTGATGTTAACTTTTGATTAATTCTAGTCATTATATCACCTTTTAACACTGCTTCATTGGCTGGTTCAAAATCCTTTGCTTTACAGGATTTTATATAGAATATAGCAATATCTCTAATTACAACTTTTTTATCTTCTATTTCCTTTGCTAAATCTTTATTCTTACTATCATAACTTATTGAAAGATTAAGCTTTATGTATCTTTTGGAACCTTCATCACTTAAATTTACAAATATTTCACCAACCTCAAAAAAAGCTTCTTGTATAACAACTGGCTGTGAGGCATTATCTTTATTCATAAAATAATATACTCCTCCAAATGTTCCTCCGCCTAAAACTGCTAATATAGCAATAATTAAAATTAATTTATTACCTTTTTTCTTTTCTTTTTTCTCCTCAGCCACTTTTATTCTTCCTCCTTTTCAGTTGTTACAATTAAAATATCTACTCTTCTATTTTTAGCCATATTTTCATAAGTATCATTTGGTGCTACTGGATGAAATTCACCATAACCTGCTGCACTAAATCTTGTAGGATTTTGTCCCTTGCTCTCAATAAAATATCTTACTACATTAACTGCTCTGTCTGCAGACAACTCCCAATTCGATGGAAACCTACTTGTATTTATAGGTCTATTGTCTGTATGTCCTTCAACTAATATAGGATTTTCGACAGACTCTATAAGAGAATTTATTTTGTTTAGTACTTCCTTACTGTCTTCTCTTAAGTCAGAACTTGATGTCTCAAATAATATGTTATCCCTAAGTTGTATTACTATTCCTCTTTCATCATCAATTATATCTACAACAGAAGATAAATTATTATCATTAACAAATTCCTTAACATCTTTATACATTCTTTCTTGCTCAGTTAATTCTTCGCCACCTTCTATGTTATCTTCTGTTTCTCCTCCTATTAAAGGAACCTCACCGTTATACATATTATATTCTAGTAAACTAGTTCCTTCACTTCCATTCATCATAGAAGTAAATGCCTGCGCTATACTTTTTGTTTTTTCAACATCAACAGATGCCATAGAATATAAAAGAACAAAAAATGTAAGCAATAAGGTTACTGTATCTGCATAAGTTGGAAGCCACTCATCACCTCTTAGTCCGCCTTCACTAGTCTTTTTCTTTCTTGCCATTAAATAACAACCCCTTCACCATTTTCAATATTGTTATTTAAATATTCTAATTTTTCTTTAGGTGGTAAATATGTTATTAGTTTTTCTTCTACAATTCTTGGATTTACTCCTGATTGTATTGCAAGTATACCTTCTAACATCATTTCTCTTTCTCCAACCTCTTTTGCACTTTTTTGCTTTAAATTTGCCGCTACTGGATTACATAACATATTTGCTAAAAGTGATCCATAATATGTTGTAATTAATGCTTTTCCCATTCCTGATGCTATATTGGCTACATCAGTTAGATTTGCAAGCATTTGAATTAAACCTATTAATGTACCTAACATACCAAAAGCTGGTGCATAAGCTCCCCAAGACAAGAAAAGTCCTGCTCCCTTTTCATGTCTATTTTCCATTTCTCCAATTTCTAGTTCTAATATTTCTCTTATAGTTTCTGGTTCAATACCATCTACAACCATTTGTAGACCTTTCTTCAAAAAAGGATCTTCCATATTAGCAATTTCATCTTCTAAAGATAGTAAACCTTCTCTTCTAGCTTTCTTGGAAAGTTCTGTAAAACTAAGAATTATCTCTTTTGCAGATGATTTATTTTCCTTAAAAGCTTGAGTCATTAATTTACCAATATTTTTAACTTCTTCTAAAGAATAAGTTATCAAAAGGGCTGAAATAGATCCTCCTACTGTTATTAATACTGATGATAGATCCCAGAAAATTTTAAGACTACTTCCACCAAGAACCATACCATAAAACATTAATATTATACCTGATATTAATCCAATGGAAGTTAATGAGTCTGACTTTTTCATTTTATAATTACCTCCAACTATACCCTATAAGTAACAATTTTATTTTTATATCTAATTACTTTTTCTACTATTTCTTCAACACTTTCAAGAACTATATACTTTTTTCCATTAGTCAATGTTATTAAAGTTTCTGGAACTTCTTCAATTTTTTCTATATGATCTGCATTTAGAATAATTTCTTTATTATTCATACCCGTTACCTTTATCATAAAATCACCCCACTCTTTGTTAGTGCACAGTGCACAGTGCACAGTTGTTTTATTTTGCGAAGCAAAATTTCTAGTTCACAGTTTACAAGACACAGTGCACAGTTGTTTTATTTTTTTAGGTAACAGGGAACAGTATCAGATAACAAGTACTAGATGTAAACTATAATTAAAAATTAAGAAACATCTACTTCAAGGTAAGCTTAGGGACAGTAGTTAGTTTTGTGTAGCAAAATACCCTTAATTTTTTCATTCTTTCATTTATAAATTGCTTCGCGATTTATATCATAACCTGTTCCCTGTTACTTTATTCCAAAAACTGTGAACTGTGAACTGTGCGCTGTGAACTATATAAATTGCTTCGCAATTTATATCATAACCTATTACATGTTCCCTTATCAAAAAACTGTGAACTGTGAATTGTGCACTATCTAACTATCTTTTTAAGTTAATTATATCTTGAAGTATTTCATCTCCAGTTGTTATCATCTTCCCTGATGCTTGGAAAGCTCTACTTGAAACTATCATATCTGTAAATTGTTCTGCTAAGTCAACATTCGACATTTCAAGCATACCTTGAAGTGAATCACCATATCCCTTTGAATTATCATCGTTTAATGTTCCTACACCACTCTTTATAATTGCATCTCCTGAGTTAACTGATGAGCTATAAAGATTTCCTCCAAGTTTTGTTAAACCTTCTGGATTTTTAAAGCTTGCCATAGCTATTTGTCCAAGTGCTGCTACTCTACCATCTTCAAGGACTCCATTTATTACGCCATTCTTATCTATTGTATAAGTTTTTACTCTAAGCTCTATATCTGATCCTGGTATTCTAACCTTATCAGGAATTTTAAGAGTCTTTAATTCTCCATCATAAGATTTAAGATCTTTTGTTCCATCTACAAAGTTAATACTTCCGTCCCCATTCATACTTTCTATTGGAGTTCCTCCATTTGTTTCTTCTGATTCAACTCCACCAATTTCCATAGGCTTGTTTGAAACTGTTATACCTTGATTTATTCCTTTATCTTCTAAAGCTCTAGTTAAAGCATCTTGTATATTTTTTGCTGTAATAGCATTTGCAGTAACAAAATCACCATTTATTGTTATTGTTTTATTTTTTGTATCAATTGATGCTTCTGTTTTGGTTCCTGCTGTTACTGTACCTATTTGGAATTTATATCCATTTAATGCTGCACCTGCATCTAGAAGTATGTCTACTCCTCCAACTGTTACTTTTCCTGGAGCCTTATCAACTTCTCCTCCATCTATATTATCAGAAGTTAGTCCTGTATAAGGTTTAGAAGTACCTGATACTTTAACCTTTGGAGCTTCTACAGGATATTGTGCTAATAATGCTGCATTTATTTTATCTTCTAAATCCTTTGCTGCTACCTTTTTAGTAAAATCTCCTTTAATAACTAATTTATGAGCATTTCCATTTGCTGCTGGCTCATATTCTACTGATAATCCTGCTTCATTTATATCTGTAATTTCAAATTGTAATTCATTTAATAAAGTTCCTGTAGGAAGATCTACATTTAATCCTGCTATATTTAAAGATTTTGGAGAACTTGCTGTAACCCCACCACTTAATTTAGCTTTATTTGATATATCACCGATATTTATATTTCCTGCTACATTTAATTGAGTTTTTAATCCATTAGCTTTTAATGCACTATTTAACTTTGTTTGCAATTCTGCACTAGTAAATTTAGCTGGTGTTGTATTAAAATCTCCATTTATTATTATATTTCCATTTTCAACAACTACTGTAAGTGGAGTTCCTATTGCACTTTCTCCTATAGAAATAGTATAGTCATTTAATTCTCCATTAGTTTGTCCAGAAAAAGTAAATCCACCTACAGTTGTAGCAGTGCCTGAACTATTAGAATAATCTATTGATGCTGGAGAATCTACCTTACCTGAAGCATCTGATGCTCCACTGATATTTCCTAAGGTAGCTGGAGTTCCTGTAATTTTTGCTTCTTGCGTAATGCCTGCTGCTTTAAGCTTATTATTTAATTCATCTTGTAAATCAGATGCATTAAATGATTTATTTAAGAAATCAGCATTTATAACTATTTTCTTTCTTCCACTTTCTACATTTACAGATAATGGATCACTTGATATTTCACCAATTTCAAAACTATAGCCATTTAAAGCACTACCTTCACTAAGTTGTATATTAAATCCTGCTATTGTAACTGATTTAGGTGCTAATGCATCTGTTCCACCAACAACTGCTGGTGAACCTAATCCTTCAAAACTTATAGGTTTTCCTGAAACATATACTTGTTGAGATATTCCTGCTGAAGATAATCCCTTGCTTATTGCAGACTCAACTTGAGCTGTTGTTAATGCTCCTGTTGAAGAGAAATCTCCATTTACTACTATAAGCTTTTCTGCTTTATTAACGTCCGCTGAAGTAACAGTTCCTGGTCCTACTGCTCCTAATACAACCTTAAATCCATTTAATTGTGACCCTGGGCCAAATCTAAAGTCCAATCCTGCTGTACTAACTGAGTTTGGAGATAGCCCTGTTGCTTGTTGTGAACTATCATCATTAGTTAATGAGTAACCCATAATTCTAAATCCATCACCAGTTAATAAATTTCCTTGTTCATCTAATATAAATGAACCATCTCTACTATACATTATTTCACTTCCAGAGTTACTTAAGGATTGTGCTGTTATGCTATGTGCACCTGCTCTATGATTTACTTCCAATGATCCATCATAAATTGCTGGTCCTTTACTTACCATAAAGAATCCATCTCCATCTATTGCAACATCTAAAGCTCTACCTGTTGGCTGCATCATACCTTGAGTCATAACTGAATCTATACTTGCAAGTTGAACTCCAAGTCCTACTTGACTTGCATTTACTCCCCCTTGATTATTAGATGGAGCCATAGCATCTGATACATTTTGACTTAACATATCGCTAAATCTTGCTCTTGATGCCTTAAATGAAGTTGTTCCTACATTTGATATATTATTTCCTATAACATCTAATTTAGTTTGATTAACTTTCATACCGCTAATCCCGGAATACATTGATCTTAACATAATTGACCTCCAAAATATTATTTTTTCTTGCATCTGTCGTTCAGCAAGAATTAAGCTTCCTAATACTAGGTCCAGCCTATAAAATTACTACACTATCTATATTAGTAAATACATTTTCTTTAGATCTTTCTTTTTCTACTGCTGTTATTACAGTTTTATTTTCTATACTTGCAATTAAAGCTACATCTTTATAAAGCATTACTGAATTTTTAGCTCCTTTATTTTCTGCCATTTTAAAGCCTTTTGCTATTTTTTCCATGTCTGCAGCTGTAAAATTAATCTCTTTTAATCTATCTGCTGCATGCTTTGATAAGGTATATTCTTCACTACTTTTATTTATAGCCTCATTTAAAATATCACTAAAATTACTTTTATTATAATTATCATCTTCATTCACCTTATCATTTGGTATTTGAAAATTTCCTACTGGATAAGCTTTTCCGTTTATAACCCTAAAACTCAAAAAATCACCTACTTAAATAACTTACTTATCCCTTTACTCCTCACTACCCTTTATTTCATCTTTATTATTTGAAGCTTTTACTATCTTATCATAAGTAAATTCTTTTATTTCATCTGAATCATGTAGCTTAACTCTTACCTTTACAACTCCATTATCCTTAAGTACACCAAGAACTTCTCCCGTATATTTATTTCCCTCTTCATCACTTTCACTTAATTCAACATGCTTTCCAATAAATGAAGATGCAACTAAAAATGACATATTTCCATTAATATTATTAATTGATGGTATTGAGTAATCTGGAACATCTAAAACAGTAAGCACATCTGATATATCAAAATCCTTGTACACATTTGACCCATCTTCGTTAACCTCAACTGAAATAGTTGTTTTAGATGATGTTGAAGTTACAGATTTTACAATTCCTGTATAAGGCACTCCCTTAGAATCTACACTCTTTAATGTTACACCTTTTCCAACCATTGAGTTATTTGCATAACTAGACATTGTATTATTTAAATTAGTCATTTGCTCCATAGAAGCAAATTGTGCCATTTGAGTAACATATTGAGTAGAATCATTATTACCCATTGGATCCATATTAGATAATTCTGCAGATAATATGGTTAAAAAAGCATTTTTATCCATATCTTGTCCTGGTTTAACTACTTTAGTTCCTCTATCAGTCGCTCTTGCTCCTGTATAATTATTTATAACATTAGACACCGTACTTTCCCCCTATGCTAATAAATTTACATTACTTTGATTAAGTAAATCTTCTGTGCTATTTTCATCTTCATTAAGTATAGATTGAGATTTATTAATATTTTCTTTACTTTGGTTATTGTTAAAACCCTCAGATGAATTCTCTTCACCACTAAAGAATGTTGTATCTTCATTGTATATTCCTATATTTACTTCCTGAATCTTTATATTTTGATCTATTAAAGTCTTCTTTATATCCTGTAGATTAGAATTTAATAAATTATATGTTTCTTTGGACATAGCCTTTATTTCTGCTTTCATTATACCTTCTTCTGAAAGAATCTTTATAGTCATTTCTCCAAGTTCTTTAGGATATATTTTTACCTTCAATTCTTGCACAGCATTTTTTATCATAAATTTTACATTTTTTATTATATCTAAATCTATACTTTGTTTATTAACAACTACAGGTTCTTTCACTATATCTACATTATTTTTATTATATATATCATAAGAATTTAGGATTTTAGAAAAAGAACTTTTATCATCTCCATCTATAATTTTAGATAATATTCTATCTTCATCAGTATTTTCATCAATACTATATTTACTTGAAGATTCATTATCTTTCAAATTCTTATCTGTAGGTGTTTCATAGTTTAGTGTGTTATTTTCATTTAAAATATTTGATTCATCTAAAATTATCTTTGATTCATAATTATTAGCTTTATCTATACTACCTAAACTATTATTAATTTTTTCTAGTAATACTACACTTAAAATTTTAACCTTTTCTTCATGTCCTAGGCTAGAAGAAATTTTTTCTATACTTTCCTTTGGTAAAGTCTCTAATAAAGCAAAAATTTTGTTACCTAATTCATTCTCATAGCTCTCCGTAGAAACATTACTTGAAGTTTCTGATTTAATATTACTTAAAATATTGTCAGTTAAATCTTTCATATCTTTCAATAAACTTTTTATATCTTCAGAGTTTAAATTATTTTCTTCTAAACCATTTAAATTTAATAAAGAATCACTTAAATTTACATCTTCTGTATTGCTAAACAATGATAAAAACAAATTACTTATATCATTTTTGTTTAAATTTTCTACATCTATGCTACTTAAATCTAAGTTTTCTAAATAGCCGTCCTTAGAAGTAAATTCATTTAACTCTTCATTGTTTAACTTATTATTTAAAAGACTTATTAATAGATTTAGAATTTCAGTTAAGTCTTCTATATCAGATTCATTTCCTAGGAAATCTTCTTTACTTATAATCTCATCTAATTTATTAGAAACATCACTTAATATAGATTCTATCTTCTTAGTTTCCTTAGATACATCTGTATCAGCTTTTAAGGAATTATAATCTTGCTTCTCTACAGATTCTTTAGTTGAGTTATTTGAAGTGCTATTATTAATCTCCTTTTTTAAATAATCTTTAAAATTATCATTAGCCTTATTTTCTTTATTAGAAACATTATTACTAGTATTATTATTTATACTATTTAACTTATTATCTAAATCAACTATCATCTTAGTACTTATCATTAATTACTCACCTCCTTTCACTGTTTTCTCATATATGCATATAAGGCAAGTTCATCATTAAATATTTGCTCTTTTCTTTCTTGTTCTTTATAAAACTCTGAAGTTTTTCTTTCCTTCAATATGTCTACAGTCTTTCTTTCTATTTGCTTTTTAAGTAAATCTTCTCTTCTTATATCAAGTTCTTTTATTTTTATATGTAAGTCTTTTTGAGTTTGGACTATCCCCTTATCTAAAGCAAACAAATAATTTCTTTTTATTTTTTGATAAGCTAAAGTTTCACCTTTATTTATTCCACTATACTTTTCATAATTATTTTTAAGAACATTTAATCGCTCTTCTGTGTTTTGCTTTTCTCTTTGTGTCTTAGTGAATAATCTTTTACTTTCATCTTCTTTTTCTATTCTTATTTCAAGGAGTTTTTCTAAACTAAATTTAAATTTTTCTGACATAATCACCTCTCCTTTTAATTTCTAAACATTGAAAGGAGTTGCTCTAAGGAAGTGTTAAAATCGGACTTTTCCTCTATTTTTTGTTTTAAATAGCCCTTTAATCTATCATTATATTGAATTGATAAATCTATCTTTTTATTACTTCCCTTAACATAAGCTCCTAAATTTATTAAATCCTCTGCATCCTTATATGTTGCAAGTAGATCTCTTCCTATTGAAGCCGCTTCTTTATGTGGATCAGTTGCTATGTTCGGCATAAGTCTACTAACACTATTTAATATATCTATTGCTGGATAATGGTTTTTGTGTGCTAATGATCTAGATAAAACTATATGTCCATCTAATATACCTCTTACGGCATCTGCAATTGGCTCATTAAAATCATCTCCATCAACTAAGACTGTATAAAAGGCTGTTATAGAGCCTTTTTCTGATGTTCCTGGCCTTTCCATAAGCTTAGGTAATTTAGCAAATACTGATGGAGTATATCCCTTTTGAGCTGGCGGCTCTCCTATAGCTAGTCCCACTTCCCTTTGTGCCATTGCAAATCTTGTTACAGAATCCATCATCAAGATTACTTTTTTACCTTTATCTCTAAAGTATTCAGCTATAGCTGTAGCTGTTAATGCCCCTTTAATTCTTATTAAAGCTGGCTTATCTGAAGTTGCACATATAACAACCGATTTTTTCATACCTTCAGGACCTAAATCTTTTTCAATAAATTCTAATACTTCTCTACCTCTTTCTCCAATAAGAGATATTACATTTATATCAGCTTCTGCTTCTCTAGCAATCATCCCTAGAGTTGTACTTTTCCCAACACCTGACCCTGCAAAAATACCTATTCTTTGCCCTTCTCCAACAGTTAAAAAACCATCTATTGCTCTTACTCCTGTTGGAAGAACTTCTGTTATTCTTTTTCGTTTTAATGGATCTGGAGGTTGATTTTCCAGAGGATATTCTTCACCTTGAAAAATCCTTTCTCCCTCAAGTGGATTTCCTAAACCATCAAGTATTTTCCCCAATAAATCATCAGAGCACTTCACTTCTAGTGGTTTTCTTTCAGGTACTACTCTACATCCTGGTGATATTCCTATAAGCTCCCCAAGAGGCATTAATAACACGGCATCTTCTCTAAAACCTACAACTTCACATTTAATCGGATTATCATCCTGATTATATATAGTGCATAGTTCTCCTACAAAAGCCTTAACTCCTTGAACTTCAACAGTAAGTCCTATTATCTGCTTAACTGTACCCTCTAAATAATAAGTGTTGGCTTCTTTAACTTTTTTATTTAACAAATCAAAATCTATATTTATCATATCTTCACCTAATCATTACTTAAATAATGCTTCTTCAAGTTTTTCTAAAGCAATATCTAATCCAACTATAGCTCTTCCAGTATCTTTTTCTATAATTGCATTTCCACTTTCCATCAAAGGATCCTCAAGTATAAATATTTCACCTTTTATAGCGTAAGCTTTCTTATAGTAATCTCTTTTTTCTTCAATTGCCTTAATATGATCTTGATTACATCTTATTATTATATTTTCTTCTCCTTTAGCATCTTTTAAAACATCTTCAATTAAAGATGTAATGCCATCAGATTCTTTCAATTCTTTTTTGGCTATTATTCTAGCCATTTCATATGCAAGTTTAATAATATCTTTCTCTTTATTTACTAAATAGTCTTTATATTCAATATTTGCATACTTCAATATTTTTTCTGACTTTTCTATTTTTTCTTTTACCATTGATTCTGTTTCTATCTTTATCTTCTCTGAGCCTTCTTTATATCCATCCTCAAAGCCATTTTCTTTTCCTTGTCTATAACCTTCTTCGTAAGCTTTCTTTTCAATTTCTACAACATTTTTTCTAGTCTGCATAAGAAGTTCTTCCGCTTCAGTCTTAGCTTTTTTTAAAATATTAGCTCCTAAATTCTCATAGCTTTTTCTTATTTCATCCTCAATTGACTTTCTCTCTAACTGACTTTCTTCTTCTAAAACTTCAACCTTAGTTACATAATTAGTTTCTATTTTCTTTTTTGAAGTTTCCATAGCTGCTTTACTTTTTATAAGATTATAAGATAATTGCATCTTCTCCACCTCTTGAAATTATTATTTCTTGGGCTTCATCTAACCTTCTAATTATAGAAACAATTTTTTGCTGTGCTTTTTCTACATCCATAAGTCTTACTGGTCCTAAGAATTCCATATCTTCTTTTAAAGCTGCCGCAGCTCTCTTAGATTGATTTCTATATACAGTATTTGCAACCTCATCTGAACATCCTTTAAGTGCAAGGGCAAGCTCTTTGCCATCAACTTCTCTAAGTATTCTTTGAATTGATACGTCATCAAGAGTAATAATATCTTCAAATACAAACATTGAGCTTTTAATTATATCTGCAAGTTCTGCATCTTCTCTTTCTAAGCTTTCAGTAATATTCTTTTCTGTTGTTCTATCAACTTGATTTAGAATATCAACTAAAGTCTCAACTCCTCCAAGGGCTGTCATTTCACTTCTAACAACATTACTTAATTTACTTTCTAGAACTTTTTCTATTTCTTTTATTACCATTGGTGAAGTATTGCTCATAGTTGCAATTCTATATGCAACTTCACTTTGTATATCCTCAGGTAATTCAGCTAAAACTTGCGCTGCCTTATCTGGTTGAAGGTAGCAAAGAATTAAAGCTATTGTTTGTGGATGCTCATAACTTATAACATTCAAAAGTTGATGAGCATCAGCTTTTCTTGCTATAGAAAATGGTCTATATTGCTGTGTAGCTTCCGTAACTTTCCCCAATATCTCATTTGCCCTTTGAGTTCCTAAAGCTTTTGATAATAGGGTTCTTGCATATTCAATTCCACCTTCTATTATATAATCTCTAGCCTTATTCATTTCTAAAAATTCATCTAATATAGTTTGTCTTTGCTCTGATGTAACTGAAGATATGTTAGCTATTTCATATGTTATTTTTTGTATCTCTGGTTCAGGAAGTTTTTTTAAAATGGCTGATGACGCCTCAGGGCCTAAAGTTATAAATAATATAGCCGCCTTTTGTACTCCATTTAATTTTGATGAATCTCTTGCCATTTTATCACCTCTCATTATCTGCTAGCCAAGATTTTACTATATCTGCAACTTGATCTGGTTTATCTGTTGCATATTTCTTTATCTCATTTTCAATATGCGCCTTTGGATTTATACTTTCAAAGTTAATTGGATCAAACTTTTCAGTATTTTCTCTTGAAACTCTATCATCTATAACAACATCTAACAGACTCTCTTTTTCCTCTTTTTTACTCTTAGATTTTCTTCTAATTAAAATTAAGCTTATTATAACCAAAATAAGTGCTAATACTCCTAAACTTGAGTATAATATTATTTTATTTCTTTTTTCTTTTGCTAATAATTCATTTATTGCATCAAATTCTTTTTGTGCTTCTTCCTTTGTTACTGGATCAAAAGTCATTCCAACTACTGATACATTATCTCCTCTTTCTGTACTTATACCAATGGCATTTGATACAGATTTTTCAATAGCTGCTTGTACATTTGCATCTAAGTTTCCATCTACAAATACAGATGCCGTAAGTCTTTTTACTTCTCCTGGAGCACTAATAGTTTTAGTTTCTGTTTTTCCAACTTCATAATTAGTTTTAACTTCTTCTCTTGAAGATGTTCCTCCAGTTGCTCCATCATCTATTGTATTTTGCATATTATTATCTACAGGAGCTCCACTATTCTCTCCTGAGCCAGTTGTATTATTTTCTTTAATGGTTTCTTGGCTAATTATAACCTTATTAGGGTCTATTATAGTTTCTGTCTTTTGCTTTGAATCAAAATCTAGTTCGACATTAACAGAGCTTTTAACCTTATTTTTTCCAACAACTGGTTCTAAAAGCTCAACAATAGACTTTTGTATATCTTCTTCATATTTTTTTTCTAAACTAAATTGTTTTTCTACAGAATCAGAACTTACTTCTGCATTTTCCGTGTTGTTTAAATCCTTAGTTAGAAGATTCATATCATTATCCATTACTTCGATATTCTCTTTAGGTACATTTTCAGTACTTCCTGAAACAAGTGCAACTATTGATTCTACTTGTTCTCTACTTAATTTATTACCTGGAACTAACTTTATATATACAGCAGCTTTTCCCGGTTCTTTATCTTCTACAAAAACAGAATCCTTTGATGGAGTTATATGTACTCTTACCGTCTCTACTTGTGAAAAGCTTTTTATAGTTTTCTCAAGCTCTCCTTGTTGCATTCTCAACTTCTTTAATTTAAATTCTTCATCCGTCATTCCAAAAGAATTTCCACTATCCATTAACTCATATCCAGTGCTTCCCCCTGAAAGTTCTGGAGCAAGTTCTAGCCTTAATTCATCAACTGATTCTTTGGGAACCATTATGGTTTCCCCTTCAATTTTCATGTCCACTTTTTTTCTTTTAATTTACTTGTTACAAGTTGTGCATCACTTGCTTCTAAGTTAGAAAATAAAACTTTATATTTAGTAGCTGAATTATAAAAAAATAAAGATCCTATAGCAATAATTACCGTTACCAATGTAGCTATTATTGCTATCTTTATTCCTTTACTAAAGGATTTAAACTTCTCCTTCAGCTTACCAAAGCTTTCCTTTAGCTTATCCATTAATAGCACTCCTTACTTATTACAATTGCATTCTTGTTAATTCTTGTACAGCTTCAACAACTTTATTTCTTACTTGTATTGCTAATTGAAGTGACATTTTAGCTTCTTCCATGCCAAGAATCATTTCATGAAGATCAACTTCTCCTCCTGAAACAAACTCACTTGTCATATTATCTGCTTCAACTTGTTTTTCATTTAACTTATCTAAATTATCTTTTAATATATTTTGAAAGCTGCCTTCTATAGAGTTTGTTTTATTACTACTATTGGAATTTATACTATTCTCAAATATTTTTTCAGTTGGAATAAAATTATTAATTATCATATATCATCCTACCTTCCTAGTTCTAGTGTTTTAGTAAACATACTTTTTGAAGCATTCAATGTATCAACATTAGCTTCATAAGCTCTTGAAGCTGCTATCATATCTGCCATTTCATTAAGTAAATTAACATTAGGCATTAAAACATAGCCCTCTTCATCAGCATCTGGATGTGTAGGATCATATACACTCTTAAGTGGTGATTCATCATTTACTATTCCAACAGCCTTAACACCATTAAGCTTCTTGGCTTCATCTAAATTTTCTTGAAATACTGCAATTTTTCTTACATAAGGTTTTCCATCTTCACCTCTTGTAGTTGTTGCATTAGTTATATTCGATGTTATTGTATCCATTCTTAATCTTTCTGCTGAAAGACCACTTGCACTTATTCTCATAGTATTAAAAAGTCCCATGCTTAATTTCCACCTCCTGATATAACACTTTTAGTCATACTTAGTTTGGAATTTGCTTGAGTTATTAAAGCATTATACATTAAAGTATTAGCAGCTTGGTTTACTTTTTCTAAATCCATATCTACATTATTCCCATCACTTCTCATGCTTGTACTATTATCTTCTTTAATACTAATTAAAGAATCATCTGAGCTTCCACTTAAATGTTGGCTTTTAGTTCTCTTTAATGAAAAACTTTCTGTTGCTTTAGTCAAATTTTCTTCAAAAGAAACATATGACTTTTTAAAATTTTTAGTATTAATATTAGCCATATTATTTGCTATAACTTTTTCTCTTAATGCTGATGCATCTAAACCATACTTTATAAATCCCATTGTGCTATCATTATATATATTCATAATACCTCTCCTAAAACTACATTTTTTTCATTTTATTTCTATATAATACCATAAAATAAATTTATTTTTTATAATTATCTGTATATTCAATTAAAATTCTACATACTAGTATTATAGTTTAATATAAATTATTTTTCTATAATAATTTTCGAAAAAACTCCACTCAAAATTTTACATTACTTCTGTATAAATAATTAAATTGCCTATTTTATATATTTTATTACATATTTATACATTATTTTTATCGACATGATATGCATTATTTTATCTATTTATAAAAAATAAAAAAAACAGAGGATTTTTTACAATCCTCTGTCGATAAATTATTTTAAATTTTCAAGAATTCTTAATACATCTTGTGGAAATTTGTTAGTTTGTTGCATTAACGCTATTGAACTTTCATGTAATATAGAAGTTTTTGCATACTCTGCCATTTCAAATGCTATATCAGTATCTCTAATTCGACTTTCTGCACTTTCTAAATTAAGAGAACTTCCGCTTAAGTTTTCTGCTGATGTTTCTAATCTATTTTGAATTGCTCCATATTTGCTTCTTACTGAACTTAAAGTACTTATTGCAGAATTTATAATATTTAAGTTGTTACTTAAGCTTTCTTTATTAGTTACATCCATATCCTTCAATGAATTACCTTGTGAGTCAATAAGCATTTCAGTTGTTACATTAAATATTGGTATATTTACTTCGTCCTTTACATTTGCTCCAACTACATGATTTAAATACTTAGGAAAATCATTATTAGTAACATTTTCTGAATTTAATAATTTTACTCCATTAAAACTAAAATTATTTACAGTATCATCGATATGTTCCTTAAGCTGATTAATTTCTCCTTGAATTATTTCTAAGTCCCCATCATTTTGCACTCCACCAGCTTGAACAGTTAATTCCTTTATTCTAGATAAAGTTTCATTAACAGTTGCTAGTGCTCCATCCGTTGCTTGAATCATAGAAACTCCATCTTGAATGTTTTTTTCAGCCATTTGAAGACTCCTTATTTGCATTCTAAGGCCTTCACTTACCCCTAGCTTATTAGGATTATCCTTAGCAGAATTAATCTTACTTCCCGTACTTATTTTATTTAAAGTTGCCGCCTGCACTGTTAAATTCTTTTTATAATTTCTATATACATTTAAAGATTCCATATTTTGATTTAATCTCATAATATTAACTCCTAAACTTACATCATTTATTAACCATACTTTTCACTTAATTAAATTATCGATAAGAAAATTTAATTCTTAATAGGGAAAATAAACTTAATTTACTTTATTAGCAAAGAAAAATAACTAGTGCTTGTTATAAAGAAGATTGTTATAATTAATAATAAAATTATAGTTAACTTCAAAATCATATAAAAAATTTAAAGAAAGCAGGTAAATAATAAATTATGAATGAAATTATAGGAAAATTAGAACATGTGACAAAAAAGTTTCCACATAAAGAACTAAAAGAAGCAATTAATCGAAAAGAAGAAGTAACCCCTATATTTTTAGATGCTTTAGATAAAATTATTCAAAATTCAGAAGAAGTTGATTTTGATTATATGTTACATATGTATGCTCTATATTTATTAGCTCAATTTAGAGAAAAAAGAGCATTCCCTAAAATTATAGGCTTAATTTCATTAGATTCTGAATATATAGAAGAATTACTTGGTGATACTCTGACAGATGGACTTTCATCAATTATCTATAGTACATACGATGGGCAGATTTCAGTCCTAAAAAATGTTATTGAAAATCAATCAATTAATAAATATGCTCGTTCAGCAGTTTTGGATGTTTATGCGCAATTATATTCTGATAAAACAATTAATAAAGAAGAACTTATAAGCTATTTAAAAAAATTAATTTATGATATTGATTATGATGAATATACAGATTTAGCAACTGATGTGCAGGGAGTTGTTGTTGATAATCATATTTTTGAAATGATTGATGATATACAGTTTTTGTATGATGAAGATCGTATAGATATTTTTATGCTTGGAGAATATGATGATTTTATAGATTTCATTTATCTTTATAAAGACAAAATTAATCCAGTAAGATATATTGATGATACCATTAAAGAAATGGAATGGTGGGCATGTTTTGAACAATCTAATAACTCAAAAGAAAAACTAGACTTTAAGAAATTAGAAAAACAAATAATCAAAGATATAAGCCAAAAATATTCCAAGCCCAAGAAAGAAAAAATAAGTAGAAATGACCCTTGTCCATGTGGCAGCGGAAAGAAATATAAAAATTGCTGTATTAATAAGAGTCCTAGTGAGAAAGAAAATTATATTAATACTGGTGAGAATATAGAAGGATTACTACAGGATTATCCTATTGAAAAAGGAGTAAAAGAAGAAGGTCAAGTATTAATAACTGATATTTTTGATAAAGAATCAGTAAATATAGATAAATTAGTGTACTTAGCTTTACATTATCGTGCTATTCCAATTTGGATTGAAAGAAATATAGATGAAGAAAATAAAAATAAAATAATATATTTAACTAAAGCTAGTGAAGAATTCTTATTTAAGTGTGAAAAAGAAGGTATCACTTCCTTTGAAGAATATGATAAAAAGTATAAGATTCATTATAGAAGCAAAGATTGGTTTAAAGCATTTGAAAACTTAATAAAAGAAAGTAACAATAAAGCAGAGTATAAGAATACTTTAAAAAACATAAAAAAAATTATATCAGATTTTTCATAGGAAAACTTCTTTACAGAGGCAAATTAGTTCCTATTCTTACCCCTATGAGTCTTTAAGGGGGCATACTGTGCCCCTCTTACTACTCTTCATATATTTCTGCTGAAATCTCCATTATTATATTATAATTTAACTTATGATATTATTAAGCTATAAACTTTCAGAAAGTGTTGACTTTTTACTATTAAAAGAGTATCAAGCAGAAAAAGAAATCTTTGGAATAAAAAGAAAACTTGAAGTTATTAGATAAAACTAAGCATTGCTTAGTTTATTTTTTTATAGAAATTTTCCCCAAAATGCTAGGAGATACTTAGATACTGTATCTCTACTAATCTTTTAAACTATAAAAAGCAGATGGCAATATCTTAAGCATGATTCAATATAATGTGTTACCTTATCCTTTTCTATCACTTCATCAAGAATTTTTTAGAAATTTATTCTACCCTGGGTTGTTTTGGAGGACAGGCTTTGCTAGACTCACTTGCTAAAAGCATATGAAATTTCCTTCGCTAATCACCTAGGATGTTATCAAAGGAAAAATTACTGAGCTTAATATTCTACTCTAGATCCTTGTGATTGCTAATGTGTTTTTGCTGATAAATTTAACGTTGTATTTTAATTAAAATTAGCATATAATAATATAAATATTAACTTGGAGGTATAAGTATGCCAAATATAAAACCAATTTCAGATTTACGTAATTATAATGAAATTTTGAAAGATTGCCAAAACGGTGAACCTGTTTTCTTAACTAAAAATGGCAGAGGAAAATATGTACTTTTAGATATAGAAGATTATGAGAAACAACAAACTATTTTGAAGCTATTATTACAATTAAATGAAGCTGAAGAAGCCATTAAAACAGGAGATGAATGGCAAAACTTAGATGATTTAAAACGTAACCTTGGAGTTTGATATGAACGCAAAAATTAGAATAAACCCTATAGCAGCTACCGATTTGCAAGAAATAAAAAATTTTATTTCTGAAGATAATGTAAATTCTGCTACAAAAGTAGTTAGTGGAATTATAAAAAAAATTGAAAGCTTATCTAGCTTTCCTAATATCAGCAAAATGTTACTGTATAAAATAAAACTAAAAAGTAAATACAGATATATTATCTATGATCAATACATCATCTTTTATATTTATGAAGATAATATAGTTTCAGTTCAGCGTATTTTACATGGAAAGAGAGATTATTTGACACTACTTAAGGACTCGGAAAATAATAATTAAAAATCGCTTGAGTATATCCACTTTCCCCAAAATTGCATCCCTAGGTTCCTTACGAGGGAGATAACCGACTGAGCTTGCTATTGAAAAATAAAATATAATCAATTTGCCTATATCTAAAAAGTATAATAAAAAGAGTTAAAAACTCATTTTATTATACTTTTCTTTATTTTTTAATAAATTACAGCCTTAGATAATGACTGAGTTTAAATTCTTAATAAGAAATAGAATTTTTAATCTTACATAACTTTCACTTGGAAATTTATTCTACCCTGGGTCGCTTATTATAGAATATCTAGAGATTTAAAATCAATTTTTAAGTTTTTAAATATATTTACTTTTATTTCATCATTAAATGAATACACTGAAGGTGCTCCATATCCCATTTTTTCTAATGTATATACTAAAATATTTTTTTGCATAGGATTAACAATCCAATATTCCTTAACTTTATATTCTTCGTATAAATTTAATTTTTTAATATAGTCATTTCTGGGATTGAAAGGAGATACAACCTCAACAATCATATCTGGAGAACCAACGCACCCTTTATCAGTTAATTTACTTTTATCACAAATAACAGATATATCAGGATTAACAATATTTTTTGAATTTTTTAATTCTTCATTATCATTTTTAAGAACTACATCAAAAGGAGCAGGGTAAATTTCACATGATCCATTATTAGTTTTTATATAACTTCTTATTTCTGTTAAAACCTCTGTTATTATTTTTTGATGTATTCTACTAGGTGCTGGTGACATTGCAAAAATTCTTCCATCTATGATTTCAATCACTTCATCTTCTATAAATTTTAAATAATCATCATAAGTATAAATTTTATTTTCTACTGCATTAATAGTCATTGAATCACATCCTCTCAACCTTGTTAACTTTTATAAATATTCTTAAATCCCTTAATTCTAGAAATTTATTTATAAATCCATTTCTTTCTTTATATTATATCCTAACTTTGTAACCTTTTAAACTATAAAAAGCAGATGATTTTGGTCATCTACTTTTATAACTCAATTTTTTAAATTACCTTATGTAATTTGTCGCTCTTGATAGAAATCACTTTCTATATATTTTATGTAAAGTTTCACCCTATTATTATATATAAAATAATTTAATATAAAACTAGAATCAATAATCTTTTCTTTCTTATTTTCTGTAATCATATTATAACTAGACCATATATACTCTTCTGGATTGTTAACCATATTAGCTTTAACAGGATTTAAATGTATATATCTACTTGTTTCTAACATCTGTTTATCATTTTTAATTAATTCACTAAAATATCTATCTTGAAATAAATATCCTATATAATTATACTTTTTATTAAAATATCTTGTATATGCTGCACTTATTCTTCCTATTAACTTCCCTAGTGCCTCTATGTCTATTTTAATCATCAAATGAACATGATTATCCATTAAACAATGGCAAATAATCTTCCATTGTCTTTAAAGGATATTCAAAATCTTCTTTATCTCTAAATATATCATTTCGTCTATTTCCTCTTACTGTAACGTGACATATTGATCCTTCATGCCACTCTCTTTTTTCGCGCCATTAACTCCACCCCTTGATAATCTTTTTTATTAATTCTTAACAAGAAGTAGAATTTTTAATCTGACATAACTTTCATTTGGAAATTTATTCCATCCTAGATTCCTTGTGAGTTATGAGGACATGCTTTGCTGGACTCACTTGCTATTTGCATTCTAAGGCCTTCACTTACCCCTAGTTTATTAGGATTATCCTTAGCCGAATTAATCTTACTTCCCGTACTTATTCTATTTAAAGTTCCTGCTTGCACCGTTAAATTCTTTTTATAATTTCTATATACATTTAAAGATTCCATATTTTGATTTAATCTCATAATACTAACTCCTAAACTTACATCATTTATTAACCATACTTTTCACTTAATTAAATTATCGATAAGAAAATTTAATTCTTAATAGGGAAAATAAATTAATATTTTTATGATCATTATAACTTTTGAGATTTTATAATTAAATTTATTCTTTTTAAAGCATTTTCATAATTATTGCACATATTATAATACTCCATTGCCTTTTCTTCATTTCCTAGACACTCTAAAATAACACCAATATTATAATTAGCAAGATAGCTATTAACGCCTTCCATCTTACACGCTTTAATGCTTTTTGCTCTTTTAAACTCTATAATTGCTTCATGAAATAATCCATTATTCATATATATAAGCGCTATTAAAAATATAAAATCTGCTGAATCTTTAAATTCATCATATAAATTCAAGAACTTCATAGAATCCTTATATTCACCTAAACTTATTAAAGAGTATCCATAAGTCTCAATTAAATCCTGAACATATTCAAATTTGGTATCTAAATTAAAATTCAATGATTTTTCAAAATTAATCTTTGCATCAGCAAAATTCCCATTCATATAAAAACTTTTACCTAATTGGTAATATATATACGGGTCATCACCTTTTGTTTTTAAAGATTCCTTAAGTAACTCTATATTTCTATTTATTTTATCTTTTCTTCTTATTTCTTCATTGTCATATCCTATGTGTTTGATAACTATTGGTAGATTATATGTTGTATATGTTTTAGCATCTTTACTTACTATCTGCTCATGTATAGTTCCATAATATTTGTATTTATTTTTACTAAAAAGCCTATTTACATATTCGTTATATATAAATTTATTATTTTCTCTTAAGTATTCATTTTTTCTAACAACACGTCCAACATCTTCTCTATTTTCTATAATTATTTTTTCCAAATTTTCTTCATCTAAATTTAAAATAATTTCATCTGCATCTAAAACTAAAATAAAATCATTACTAGCTTTACTAATAGAAAAATTTCTAGCTTTACTAAAATCATTACACCAGTCAAAATCATATACATTCTTTGTATATTTTTGGGCTATTTCTTTTGTATTATCTGTTGATCCTGTATCCACAATTATAATTTCATAATTATAATCTTTTATACTTTCTAGACATTTCTTTAAAACTCCACTTTCATCTTTTACTATCATACAAATTGATATCATACATACCTCTGTTTTATTTAAATTATTTTTATATTTTCTAAGCCTCTTATTTTACTAATTCCATATATAATTCTTTCTTAACCAAGTCTAATGCTTTTTTTATTGTTACATCCATATCATAATACTTGTAATCAGCCAATCTACCACCAAATAATACTTTTTCCTCTTTCATGGCCAGTTGTCTATATTTCTCATATATTTCATTATTTCTTTCATCATTAATTGGGTAGTATGCTTCACAGCCTTTATTCCAGGCTAGTGGATACTCTTTAGTTATAACAGTTTTATCACTATTAGAATTTTCAAAATGCTTATGCTCAATTATTCTTGTAAAGGGAGTTTCGGCATCAGTATAGTTAACTACAGCATTCCCTTGATAATTCTCTTCATCTAATATTTTATTCTCAAATTTCAGACTTCTATATTCTAACTCATCAAATCTGTAGTCATAAAATCTATCTATCATTCCTGTATATAAAATTTTATCTGCTATATTAAGTAATTCTTGTCTATTATCAAAAAAATCAACGTTTAATTTTATGTCGCTATCTTTCAATAATTTATCTATAATTTTATTATATCCACCTATTGGTATACCTTGATACTTATCATTGAAGTAATTATTATCAAAAGTAAATCTTACTGGTAATCTCTTTATTATAAACGAAGGTAACTCTTTAGCACTTCTTCCCCATTGTTTTTCTGTATATCCTTTTATTAACTTTTCATATATATCTATTCCTACTAAATTTATAGCTTGTTCTTCCAAATTTTTAGGATTTCTTAAATCTGCGTCTTTTATTTGTGATAATATTTTACTTTTAGCTTCATTAGGTGTTTTTACTTTCCACAACTGATAAAAAGTATTCATATTAAATGGAAGATTATATAATTCTCCTTTATAATTTGCTATAGGACAATTAATATAATTATTAAATTCCACTAAATTATTAACATAGTCCCACAATTGCTTATTACTTGTATGAAAGATATGAGCCCCATATTTATGAACATTAATATTTTCTATTTTTTCACAGTGTATATTTCCACCAGTGTGATTTCTTTTATCAATAACTAAGCATTTTTTTCCTAATTTATTTGCTTCATATGTAAAAATTGCTCCAAATAGACCAGCCCCAACTATTAAGTAATCATATTTTTTTATCATAATATCATCCTTCAGCAACATATTAATATCAACTTTAATTTAATTATTATATAATATATATTGAAAAATTTTTTCTACATCTCTTTCAAACACATCTTCTTCGCTAAATATCATATTTCTATAATGTTTAAATTTGTTAATTTCACTATCATAATTTTTAATTATATATTTAATTTTATCTATTATAGAATATATATTTTCATCATTCGCTTCAAACTTATATTCATTATTTATAGGAATATCAACAGAGTTAGCTGCCGCCCCCCTTTTTCCTGTTATAATACAACATCCAGAAATTGCAGCTTCCCTAGGTATTCTATCTTTTCCTGGATGATTCCCAAAATCAATATATATCATACTTCTTTTCATTATATTTGACATTTCTCGTGGAGAATAATTCTCTAATTTAATCCAATTTAATTCTGGTGAAGCTTCAATTAATTTTATTGTAAAATCAAATCCCTTTTTCGGATTGTATAATACATTGGGGTATCTAACAAGATTTTGTTTATTTGCTTGATTTTCTTTTATAAATGCATTGTTTAAGTAATCAGATAAATAATATATCTCATTGGAATCTATTTTATTTTTGATAAGATATTCTTTTGCATATTCAGATTGAACTAAATGAATAATTCTATTTTCCTTTTTTCTTTCATTAATATTTTCAAACATATATTCTTCGTCATATGGAAAACTATTTAAATGAACTAAAAAATTATCAACACTTAACCACCATATTATGAGTTTGCTTTCTTTAATTAGTAACATTTCAGCAATATTAATCTCAGGAATAATAATTATATTCTCTCTACTATCTGATAATTCTGTAACATATTTGTTGTTATATATTTTATACCTTTCATGAACTGGATTGTCTGATTCTCCGTAATAAAACATATAGGCATTATAACCAAATTTATTCAGCTTATAACATAATTGATGTAATAATTCTGGTCCACCTGTAGCTACTTTAGAAGGACATGCAATATAAATGTTATTCATTTTACTTAATTCCTTAAACTGATAACTAGATACTTTTAATTGTTTGTTATTATCACTTAATGTAAATGTATTTATTTTGGAATTTATATACTCAGAATACTCATTTAAAAATACATTTCTGTAAAATTCATAATTTTCATCTATATTAGGTATTTTACAACTATGCACACACCATGGATCATTTTGTCTTGGTATATATATCTTATATCCAGCTTTATAAAATTCCATACACTGGGAAATATCATAAAAATGCCATCCATCAAATATATCTTCTCTCCATTTAACATCATACTGAGTAATCATAATAAGTCCATCAATAGCTTGAACCTGTAATGGTAATGATTTATCTAAATCATAATTATTTAACCTCATAATTCCACTGCTACTTTCATATACTTTCCCCACACAATTTAATCCATGCCACCATATTCCATCAGCTGCTAACTTTTCTGTCCCTATTACTCCTAACATTCCTATATTATAATTATTGTTAAATTCATTAATAAAATCATCTATAAAATTTTTATTTATAATCAGTGTATCTTGATGTAAATAAACCTTATACTTAGCCCGTATATTCTTTATTGCTTCATTATACCCAGAAGCCATGCTTTTTCCATTTCTAATTCCTACTTTCTTTATTTTAAATCCATCTGGAATATTCAAATTATCTATATATCTAATACATTCAGAATAAATTTCTTCATCACTTACACATGTAATAAAAGCTATTTCTTTATAATTCATTTTTTTCCTCACCCTTGATGATTAATTTTAATTTTTCTATCTTTTCATTACTTTCTGTTAAGTTCTCCAAATATTTTATCGCACTTTCCTTTTCACCAATTGAATTAAGAACATTTGCAATATTATATTTAGTTTCCAAATTTCTTGGCGAAATTTCATACGCATTACATAATAAAGGTATTACATAATCAAACAAATTATTTTCAAAACACTTAATGGCTATATAATTTAAAATATATACTTTATTTACTATATCTTTAGCTATAATATCAATTATATCGTCGAAACTAATATTACTACTTTTAATATATTCTATAAGCTCTTTTATACTTTCTTCAACATCAACATCAAATTCTAG
Source organism: Clostridium sp. C8 (assembly GCF_001010885.1). Taxonomy (NCBI): domain Bacteria; kingdom Bacillati; phylum Bacillota; class Clostridia; order Eubacteriales; family Clostridiaceae; genus Clostridium; species Clostridium sp. C8. Next base: position 40,388 of record NZ_LBMX01000085.1, read on the forward strand.
TCTTCTAATTAAAAAAGTAATCTTTCTTTTAAACTTTTCGTTATTGATATCATAATTTTTTGCTTTTACTAAATAATTATAAGTTTCAAATTCCTCACTTACAGATACCACACTAAGTTTGCTAATTTGCTCAATAAAATCCTTATCTTCATCTGTCATAAATCCATTCATACTTTTTATCACAATATCCTTATATCCTAGACTACTAACTATTTTCATTATTTCACTTTTAGTAAAAAACCTTATATTCTTTTTATCTAAAATTCCTACTTCATCATACGCCCAACTTCCATTAATTAGTTGTCTAATTACTGAATGATGCATTACATTAGCTATACTTGCTATTATATATCCTTCCGGTTTTAAGTATTTTTTTATTTTCCTCAAAACTTTTTCTGGATTATAAAAACTTCCTAGTACATCTGAAAATATTATATAATCAAAGAAGTTTTCTTCATAACTTAATTCTATACTTTCAACGTTATCTGATCTTATATCTGCAAAAGATTTAGCTATTTCAGCAGCTTTCTTATTAAACTCTATCCCATAAAGATTTGCATTTTTATATCTATTTTTTATTTCTAACAATGTAGCTCCTGTAGCACATCCGATTTCTAATACATTAATATCTTTGTTTTTTGATTCATCTATAAAATCTATTATTTCATTTCTTATAAAATTAGAATATTCACTTGCAAATCCCCATTTTTCTTTAAACTTTCTAGAATTAATTGATAATAATTTATTGTATTTTTTCGAATCTTCTCTAAAGCTAACACTCCCAAAGTGATGTATATAACTATCCTTACAAAGTAGTAGCTTGTACCCTTCCTTTATTATTCTAAAACTAATATCATCATCTTCAAAATTTCCTGGTGTGAACCTTTCATCTAAAAGTCCTACTATATTTAGGGTTTCTCTCTTAATCAGCATAGCAAATCCAACTAATTTCACCCTTTCATAATATAATGATTCATCTGGTATATTATTTTTTAGCGAATGCCCCATATATCCATCAAAATCATCATATTGTTCGCTTATTTGCTGATAATAGGATACACTATTGCTTATAGCACCTGTTGCACCTACCTTTTCATTTGAATATAATCCCATTCTTAAATTAAAAATTGAATTTGGCATTATAACCGTATCGTTATTTAAAAGAAAAATATCATTATCTTTATTTGCTATTTCTATACCTTGATTACATCCAGCTGGAAATCCTTTATTTTCTTCATTTAATATATATTTTATTCCCTCTTGTTCTTTTATCCATTCAACTGTTCCATCTGTAGAGTTATTATCTATTATTATTATTTCACAATCATCATTGCCATTATAATTTTTTATACTATTTATACAAACTTTAGTGTAATCTAACTGATTATAAGTCAAAATAACTATTGAATAATTATTTACTTTAATTTCATAATTGCTCTTTAGGTTTTCTATAGCACTTAGGATTACATTTTTATTTTCTTCTTTTAAATTATACAATAAAGACTTTTCATAACATAAATAAGCTCTGTCATATTCTTTTTTTATTTCATATATATTCCCCATAGTAAAATATAAGTCGCTATTATTTATATTAAATTTAAGTCCCTCTCGTGTACAGTGTAAACCCTCGTCATATTCACCCATATATATCTTCAAAATAGCTTCCATACTTGCTATTTCGTCATTATTCCCAATTAACTCTTTATATTGTAATATTAATTGATTTGCCTCTTCTATATACCCAGCTTCTATATAATTTTCTATTTGAATTCTTAACTCATCATTATTCATAATTTTCTCCTATTTACAACAAATCTACATTAATTCAATTGATTTTAATATCTCTTTCTTGATACTTTCATCCTTGCATAATTCTAGGGCCTGTTTATAGTAGTATAAACTTTCTTTACTTCTATTTAAGTTTTGTAAAACTAAAGCTAAATTATATGTTGAATCAAAATCATCATCTTTAAATATTTTTGATAATCCAATGTATATTAGAGCTTCTTCATATTCTCCATTTATATATTTCATTACTCCTCTTAAATTATTTATTTTACTATCATATTTAAAAAAGTCATATATTTCTTCTAATACTTTTTCTGCTTCTTGTATTTCATTATTTTCTATTAATACTTGAATATTATATATAAGATTTTCTTTTTCATTTATTATCACATTATAATCAATATTATCTATTCTTATATTCTCCTTTAAATAATTTATTAAGACTTTGTACTCTGGATATTCCTTTATCATTTTTCTAAGTTCTTTTATATATTTGTATTTATCAGATGAATATATACTAAATAAATTTAATAAAGCAATAAAGAACACTTCATCTTTATTACAAGCTTTTCTATAAAAAGAATCTATAATTTCTTTATTATATATACTTCTTATATAATTAATTTTATTTATAAAAACTCTATATAATAAATTATTATATTCATCACTTTCTATATTTTCATTTTTTATAAGTAAATCTTCTATGATATTCAAGAAATTCAAATCATTAATATCATTATTCAAGAAATTTTCTCTAGAATAATCATACAACAATTCGACTCCTTTATAGTCTTTAATTAATTCTATTAGATAACTATAAATATCATTTTTATTTAAATTTTTAATTAACTCTAAGTTTTTTCTGTCTTCTAAAATATATTTAATAAATATCTTTGACTTGTATATATAATAATTATTAAACTTTATATAATCTAGTTTTATTTTTTCATTCTTATAAACATAGTTAACATAATTGTCTAACTTTTCATCTAAACCTAGTAAGTTTAAGTATATATTTAAAATATCATCTTTTAAGGTTTCTTTAATTATCTTTTCACATACTAAAATAATACTATTTATATTTTTATCTTTTATTTCTTTTTCTTTATAATATTCAAAGATATTTTTATAATTTTCCTCTTTTATAAAAGTGTAAATTAACAAATCTTCAATATCATCTTTTTCATAATCTTTATAATTTTCAATTATATAATCATAGTTTTTATTCTTAAAGGCAATAACAAATCTATCTTTTATCATTTCTTTTTTTCTTGCAAGAGACATATTACCTACACTTATATCATCAACTATATAACCATCTTCCAACTTCCTACAAAGTTTAAAATATTCATCATAATAATATTCCGCTTTATCATACTTATCTGAAAGGCTATATGCTTTTGCTATAAAATAATAAAAATCCAGATGATCATTTCTATATGTAAGAGCTTCCTTGCTTAACTCTATTGCTTTCTCATACTCTCCACTGGAATTCAAATGCATAGCTAATAAATGATATATATATAAGTATTTTCCTTTATCAGCTTTTTCTCTAACTAATTCATAAGCTTTTCTTATACTGTCAAAAGCCTTTTCCTGAAGGTTAGCCATACCATAAGTTTGAGTCAGTTGAAAATAAGTATATGGGTTATTACTATCTTCTTCTAAGTCTTCTAGTAATAATTTTAAATTTCTTTCATACTTATAATTCATAAGCTTGAAAGATTCTCTTGAATATCCATAATGCAATAAAGTAATGTTTGTTAATTTTGTAGGTTGTATTACTTTAGGTTGTTCATGTACTCTTCCTTCGTAATAAAATTCCTTTTTATTTCTAAATAATCTTACTAAAGTTCCAATTAAATAATCATCTTCTTTATTGGAAAGCATATTTTTGAATTTAAGAGTTGCTGAGTTAAATTCCTTAGTATCTTTTTCTTTGAAAAATTTTATTAACTCAGTTGAATTTTCTAAAACTTCATCAGCATCTAATATTAATATCCAATCACCTTTGCACTTGTTTATACTATAATTTCTCATTTGTGCAAAATTTCCTGTCCATTCTTTTTCATAAACTTTATTTGTATATTGTTTGGCTATATTTATTGTATTATCTTTACTACCAGTATCTATTACTATTATTTCATAATCTATTTTATTTTTTAAAGCTTTTAAAGCTTCTAAAGTTCTTGGTAAGTTATTTTCTTCATTTTTTACAATCATTGCAATACTTAATAACATATTATCTCTCCTTTATTGCTTATATTTTAATTGTCGAAAATATTTTATAAATCTTAATGCATAAATAAAATAAAAATCCACCAGCTCAGCTGGTGGTTTTACATTTTCGGGTCTAGCCCTTTATTACTGGCATCGCCTAAAGGCGTACCCTCGGTCTGGCACATGCATTCCTTCTATTTGCTACCCGTAAAACGGGTCTAAATATTCCATTGTAAGCTGCTCTGATACTTTATCTTCCTGCAATTGGTTAGCTATATACTCTTTTATTTTTTTAGTATTTTTTCCTACTGTATCAACATAATATCCCCTACACCAAAATTCTCTATTTCTATATTTATATTTCATATTCCCCCATTTTTCAAATATCATCAGACTGCTTTTTCCTTTAAGATATCCCATAAAACTTGATACGCTCATTTTAGGTGGTATTTCTACCAACATATGAATATGATATATACAAACTTCAGCTTCTATTATATTTACGCCTTTCCATTCACATAATTTTCTAAGTATTGCTCCTACCTCTAATCTTTTTTCTTCATAAAATACTTTGCTTCTATATTTCGACGCAAATACAATATGGTATTTGCAGTTCCACTTTGTATGTGATAAACTATGTACATCATTCATTTCGAATGTCCTCCTTCTGATATTAAAGTGCAGTTGCCAGACCGCATTTTTATTATATCAGAAGGAGTTTTTTTGTCATACTCATAGCTATAAGCTATACGGAACCCCACGTCTAACGCGAGGTTTTCTAAATACAAAAAAAGAGCCAGAGGTTAACTCTGGCTCTTTATAAGTTGTCTTCTAAAATTTTTAAGGAAACTCCTTCTCAATGCTTCGAAGGAGTACTTACAGGGTAAGCGACCAACTGAAAATCATAGATTTTAGTTGTCTACTTAACTAACTCACACAATTTTAGCTAAAGCTTAAAATCGGTTCTCTGCTTATCTTAATAATTGAAGAACTCCTTGTGGTTGTTGATTAGCTTGAGCAAGCATAGCTTGTGCAGCTTGTTGAAGAATATTATTTTTAGAGAAGTTCATCATTTCTTTAGCCATATCAACATCTCTTACTCTACTTTCTGCTGCTGTTAAGTTTTCTGCTGAATTATTTAAGTTTGCTATTGTATGCTCTAATCTGTTTTGCACTGCTCCAAGTTTTGATCTTTCTTTTGAAACTGCTGTTATAGCATTATCTATAGTAGAAATAGCTGCTGTTGCTAAACTTGTGCTTGAAACTGAATTGGCTACTGAATCTACCTTTAATGAAGCTGAACCCATATTACAGAATGTAACTGATATTTGTTGTCCTGAGTTAGCTCCAACTTGGAATGTAACAGCTGTTATTGCATTACTAAACATATTTTGAGTATTAAACTCTGTTTGTTCTGCAATTCTATCTATTTCTTTCTTTAATGCACCTAATTCTTCTTTTATTGCATCCCTATCTGTTGTTACATTTGTATCATTAGATGCTTGAACTGCAAGTTCTCTCATTCTTTGAAGAATGTTATGAGTTTCGTTTAAAGCTCCTTCTGCTGTTTGAAGCATTGAAATACCATCTTGTGAGTTTCTTGAAGCTTGTTCTAAACCTCTTATTTGTCCTCTCATCTTTTCAGATATTGAAAGTCCTGCTGCATCATCCCCAGCTTTGTTAATTCTTAAACCTGAGCTTAATTTTTCCATTGACTTTCCTGCTGCTGCTGTATTGGCACTCATACTTCTATGTGCATTTAACGCATTCATGTTGTGATTAATTATCATTTTTTGTTCCTCCTTGATTTTTTAATTGACATCCTTGTCATATTCAATATTTACTTTTTATAAATTCCACCATTTTAATCCCCCCTCTTCAATACTTCAGAGGGTTGAGTTCAAATAACTAAATCAAAGATTTAGACTCAACTTATCTTAATAATTGAAGAACTCCTTGTGGCTGTTGGTTAGCTTGAGCAAGCATAGCTTGTGCAGCTTGATTAAGGATATTATTCTTAGAGAAGTTCATCATTTCCTTAGCCATATCAACATCTCTTACTCTACTTTCTGCTGCTGTTAAGTTTTCTGCTGAATTATTTAAGTTTGCTATTGTATGCTCTAATCTGTTTTGTACTGCTCCAAGTTTTGATCTTTCTTTAGAAACCGCTGTTATAGCATTATCTATAGTAGAAATAGCTGCTGTTGCATCTTCTGTTGCAGAAACTTTAGTAGAAATTGAATTTACTGTTAATGCTGTTGCATCCATAGTTGAGAAAGTAACTGATATTTGTTGTCCTGAGTTAGCCCCAACTTGTAATGTAACTGTTGTATCTGTACTGAACATATTTTGAGTATTAAACTCTGTTTGTTTTGCAATTCTATCTATTTCTTCTGTTAACGCATGTAATTCTTCTGCAATAGCTTCTCTATCTGTTGTTACGTTTGTATCATTAGATGCTTGAACTGTAAGTTCTCTCATTCTTTGAAGAATATTGTGAGTTTCGTTTAAAGCTCCTTCTGCTGTTTGAAGCATTGATATACTATCTTGTGAGTTTCTTGAAGCTTGCTCTAAACCTCTTATTTGTCCTCTCATTTTTTCAGATATTGAAAGTCCTGCTGCATCATCTCCAGCTCTGTTTATTCTTAAACCTGAGCTTAATTTCTCCATTGACTTTCCTGCTGCTGCTGTATTAGCGCCCATACTTCTGTGTGCATTTAATGCATTCATATTGTGATTAATTATCATTTTTATTCCTCCTTGATTTTTAAATTGACATCCTTGTCTTTATTTTATATTTAGAACTCCTACCAACATGGGTGGAGAAATTCCCTATATAGAGTTTTATTGCTTAAGCCTTATATTATAAATATCGAATACTTTTATTTAACTTTATAGTTTTTTTAAACTTTTTTAAATTTTTGCATTAAAAAAACTATTTATTCTTCTATTTTTTTCATATGCATTATTTGCACTTTTTACCTTATGAAGTTTTTTTATTTCTTCCTTTGTCTTTGTTTGTTCTTCTTCTATTGAAGCCTTTAATTTTTTATCAAGTTCTAGTAACCCTCTAGATATATATATTTTTCTTACTTCTTCAAGATTTATATTTTTATCCTTAAATAATTCATTAATTAACTCTTCGCGTTTATCCATAAGATTATTTAAATCTTTATCATTATTACTTATATTTTCAACTATATGTTCTGTTATTGTTTTATACTCTTGTAATATATTTTTAATCATAATTTTAACTCATTCCTAATTGTTGCGTTAAGTAACTTTGTTGTGAATTATATTTATTCATCATACTTTCTAAAGTAGAATATCTTGAATATAAAGCTTGTTCTCTTCTAGTAAAATCTGTTTCCATATCAGACATTTTTCTTTCATATTCTTGAATAGATTTTGTCAAAGTATTATTATAAGCTGTAACTGTCCCTTCGTATCCTACCTTTTTTAAGAAATTAGATGTTGAAGTCATAGTTTCATTATATAAAATATCTTTTACTCTTTGTATCAAACCTGTTTTAGAATATTTTTGAGAGTCTGTAAGATTTCCATCTGTAGGCTTTGATTTTATAAATAAATTCATTACTTCTTCTGAATTTTCTTCTAAAGCTTTTATTAATGTATTTTCATCTATAGTAAACGTTCCGTTCTTAGTTCCTTGATAATCGGCTACAGGTTTTATTCCTATTTTCTCTAAATTAAGACCAGAGCCATCTAATAATGTCCTCATTGCACTTTTCAAACCATTTGATATTCTAGTTAAATCAGTATCCCTACTTAATTGTCCTTTTTCTACTCTCTCATTCCAAAGCTTTATTTCATCTTCAGACATTTCTTTCTTTTGATCTGAAGTTAAAGGATTAAAATTTCTATTCCTTTTTTCTGTGGTTAATTTATTTAGTTTTTCTATTAATGTATTATAATCATTAATAAGTTTAACTAATTTATCTTTTGTTTCTGTTACATCCACTTTACCACTTACATTTATTTGCTCATTTTGTTGAATATCTCCTATAAATTTAAAAGTAACTCCATCTAAGGTTACGGTATTTGATGTGCCTTTGTGTATATATACTCCCTTGCTATTAGTAAAGGTAATTTCAGCATCTACTCCGCCTTGCGAAATTTTAGTTTCTGAACCTGTTGTTAATAGAGATATATTTATTTGAGCATCTTCACCTGTATTATTAGAAGTTAAAGTTATTTGTCCCCCATTGTCTTCAGCTACAATATTTAACCCCTGAGCTTTTAACACTCTATTTAGATAAGTTTTTATATCTTCTTTATAAGCATTAGTATTGGCATCCTTTTCCCTTAATATCAAATCTACCAAAACTCCATTAATAGTAATTTTTTCATTTCCTGTTAAACTTAATGTTTTAAAAGCTTTAATTTCATCTTCTCCATTAATAAAATTATTAGTTTTTGAAACTTCATTTATAGTTAACTTTGGATCAGGTATATTACCAAGCTTTGTACTTTTAAATGTTATTTCATCAATCTCATCTATCGTAACTTCTAAATTATACTCCTTTAAAGTATTATTCAAGGCATTTTTTAACTTATCTTTATCAATAGAACCTTCTTCATCTTTAATATCAGAACCTTTTATTGTTACAGCTTTCACTTCATTATTAACTGTAATTTTGATAATATTATCAATATCTATATTAAAATCATTAATATTAAAATCGATAATAGTTGCTGCTGTAGCAGCCTTATAATCTTTTGAAGGTTCTACAGAGGTAGGAGAACTAGTCGTTACTTTACCAATTGTGAAAACACCGTCTTCCCCTAAAATCGTTGATTCAAATACAAATCCCTTTGCATTTACTCCATTAGTTCCTGCAAAATCAGTGTAAGTTACTTTTATATTAAGTCCTGCTGCTTTTAAATCGCTATTTAGGTTAGAAGCCTTTTCTTTTTCACTGTCTCCTCTTAAAGTAAATTCTTTCCCATTTACAACCATCTTATCTGGTATTTTTACTATTCCATTTTCTTCTGTGAAAGCTAACGATACTTTAGAAGCCTTTGCTACTGTTCCAGTTACAGTATAATTTTCAGCTTTTGCATCACCTCCACCAGTAACAGTTACTACATTATCATTAGATGATGTAAATTTAGTAGTTGTCCAATTTTTACTTAACAATAAGCTGTTACTATTTGTAATATCAAAATATTTATTATAAAACTCTCTCGAATCCTTTATAACTTCCCTATAAAGTTTTTGTTTTATTTCTAAAATTTCTTTCTCTTGACCTTTTTTATCTATTTTTATTCTATAAGGTTTCATGGAATCTGTAACTAGTTGATCCATATCTAAACCTGTTGCTAGTCCTGTTATTCTCACTTAAACACCCCCGGTTTTAAATTAATAATACATAATTGATAATTAATGATAAATTCCTAGAGAATTTTATTTTAAATATATTCCTTTAATAATTCAGCTTGTCTGAATTATCTCCTTCATTATCCATTATCAATTATCTAGATTTTCTAGATATTTCATACGCCTCATACCATGTAACCCTAACATCTTCAATAACTGGCATAAGCTCGTCCATCATATTCGAATCTTTTTTTAAGTTTATTTCGAATAATCTTGTTTTTATAAAATCATACACTTTATATATTTGATTTGCCCAGTCTCCTGCATTTTGATCTAAACTTATCATAAGTTCTGTAAATATATCTTGAACTTTAACTAAGTTTTTATGACTTTCAATTACATTCTTATCTTCTAAAGCTTGCTTAGCCATTTTAGCAAATTTTACAGCTCCATCTACCAACATTAATAGTAATTGTTCCTTGGATGCGTAGTTTACGCTATTGTTTTTATATACATTTAATGCATTATTACCATACATTTTTTATTTCCTCCTACTTTTTAACATCTAAAAATGCGCCATAACCCATTGCATTTAAGTTTTCTTCTTTCTCTCCATGTAAGCTTATATGTGGCTTTTCTGACTTTGTTGCACTAATAACAATTTTCTTTTCCTTAGGTTGCCTTTTTTCTTCTTCAACATATTCCCTAAAGAATTTTTTCTTTTGCTTTTCACTATCTTTGTTAATTATTATGTCAGATTTTCTATGAACCTTACCATCTTTAGTTTTTTCGTAAACTTTTTTCCTAATATCATTATCAATTTTATTTAGTAAGAAATTCATAGTCCTTCCCCCTATTAAGCTTTCTTATCTATTGCAACTCCAACCATTTCCATCATTTTTGCAACTAAATCTAGTATCTTTTTCGGTGGACATTCCATTATAACTTCTTTTGTATCTTCATTTATTATTTTTACCATTACGTCTCCAAGCTTTTCATGGATAGAATACTGCGCATATGTATGCTCATCTTTTAGAAATTTATTTAATTTATCTACAGCTTTTGCTAAATCTTCTTCCCTATATCCTTTATTTTTATTTGTTACAGCTTCAACTACATCCTTGTTTCCCGAAAGCTTTTTAACTTCTTTATTTTGTAATGTATTTAGGTTAGCTTGTCCTCCCTGACTTGTAACCTTAACCTCCATATAAATCCAGCTCCTTTCAATTCACTTTGTTAGTTCACTTTATTAGTTTACAGTTCACAGTTATTGATTAAACTCCTACGGAGTTTAGAAATGTTCTTAATTCAGCATAGCTGAATTATTTCCTAAATTGTTAATTGTTAACCGTTAATTGTTAACCGTTAATTGTTAACCGTTAATTGAATAAACTATTTTTTACCCAAGTTTTTAAGTATATCTATATTAACGTTCATCTTTGTTGCTTCTTTATTTTCATTTTGAACTTCTTCGTAAAGCTCTTTTCTTAAAATAGTCATTTCTTTAGGTGCTTTTATTGCTAGCTTTACACTACCATCTTCTATTTTTGAAATAGATATTTCTATATCATCACCTATTAAAATAGACTCTCCCTTTTTTCTTGTTATAACTAACAAACTTAACACCCTTTCTTCAGTTCACAGTTCACAATTCACAGTTCACAATTATGGATTAAACTCCTGCGGAGTTTAGAAATGTTCTTAATTCAGCAAAGCTGAATTATTTCATAAATTATTAATTGTTAATCGTTAATTATTAATTGCACCTGTTACCTGTTACCTGTTACCTGTTACTTGTTCCCTGTTCCCTGTTACCTATATTACCTGTTACCTATTAAAAACTTTTTCTCTTATCCCATACGTTTCTTTATCTAAAATATATTGTTCCCCTTTTTTGGTATTTTTATTTACTACTAAAGGTGCCTTTAGGTTTGCTGTTATTTCTTCTATTTTTGAGTTTAGTGTAACTATTGAATATAAAAGAACTTCGTCTGGATTTTCTAATTTTAGGTTTTTTATTATTTCGTCGCTTAGTTTTATTTCGTAGTTATCTTTTATAAAAAATGGAGAAATAATTATAAAACCTATTTCTTTATCTTCTATTGATTGTAAAATACTAAAAGGACTTTCTTCTTGAACTTGTTTTATTACATACTTTTTCAACTCACTAAAACCTGGTAATCCTTTTTCAAAATGTATTATTTCATTCTTTTCATATATTATTTTTCCATGTATTGGTGATATCAATTCCATATTATATCATCTCCTATCTTAGGAAATCTAAAAGCGAAGGTTGAATAATTTTTGCACTTACTTGAAGAGAAGCCATATATACATTTTGTGCAACTGCCGCTTCTATGTTTTTTTGTGCAAGATCTATATCTTCTGTTTGTGATAATATATCTGTTAAGTTAAAATTTTGATCTTCATTTTGACTTCCTGCAGATTCCATTCTATTTTGTTTTGCACCAACTTCTGCTCTTATTCTTAAAAGATTAGATACAGTTTCATCCATAACTTTCAGATTTTCGCTTGTTATTTTCGCACCATCTAGTGGATTTTCTGAAGCCACGTTATTTGTTATATCCTTTAATAAATCCATAACATTAATACTTACTCCATTTTTATCTTTAAATAATAGTATATCTGTAGCTGAAACATTATAATCCATTGTAACACCTTGTGAAACTTCAACAACAAGTTTTTTATTAATCATATTTATTTGATTTTGTACATCTTCATCTAAATTATCAATATTTAAAACTTCTCCATTATTCCCACTTAGATGAAGAGAATTATTTCCTGTAATTATATTTTTATCAGTTCCAATTGGTTTTGTACTGCCTTTACTTCCTCCAAAAATATATTTACCATCAAAGTTAGTATTTAATATTTGAGCTATTTCATTCACTTTTTCATTCATTTCATCTTTTATTGCTCTTTTTTCATCACTTCCATAAGCTGCATTTCCAGCAGAAACCATTAGTTCTCTAAATCTTTGAAAGCTATTTCCTAGTTGTTCTAAGGCGGTGTCTGTAGTATCTAGCCAATTTATTGTATCTTTTATATTTTCATTATATTGAGTATTAGCGTTTATATCTGAATTTAACTGCATACTTCTTGCAACTTTAAAAGGGTTATCTGAAGGTCTTCTAATCTCCTTTCCAGAAGTAAGCTGATCATTTATTCTTTTCATGTAATTTTGATTTCTATTAAGGTCTTTTAAAAAACTTTTACTCATCATCTGATTTGTAACTCTCATTTATTCCCCTCCTATCTCTTTAATCCATTTACTATAACATCTAAAAGTTCATCTACTGTTGCTATTATTTTTGCATTTGCATTATAAGCATGTTGGAATTGTACCAAATTTGCCATTTCTTCATCTAAGGATACACCTGATACTGAAGCCCTTGTTTCTTCTATACTATATAATAAATCTTCTTGATTTGTAACCATTCTCTGTGCTTCTTGAGCTTGTACTCCTAATCTATCAATAGTATCTTTAAAATATGAACTTAAAGTCATTCCTGATGAACTATTTTCTAACTTTAATCCATTATTTGAAAGAGTACTTCCGCCTTTATTTTTGTCGAACATATCTTTTCTTGAAATTACTTTTTCATCTATATCTTGAATTCTTATTAATGAATCTCTAAGTTGTGCTATTGCTAATGCCCTAGCTCCATCACTTTCTCCATCAACATTATTTTCATTGGTGTATGCAAATAAATCATCATGGGTTCTAGTTTTTATTTTCATTACATCTTCTAGAATTTCTTTGTTTACAGATATATTCTTAGCTGTTATATTTTGCTCTGATAGTAATGTTTCATCTAAATTTTGTAAAAGCCCATTGGCTCTATAGCTAGCTATATCTTTATTTACGAAAAATGGTAGAAAATCTTTTTCAGGTCCAGCTGTATTGTTTAGTGGATCTTCAATTCCGCTATGAACAGCATTTACAGAAAATGCTATAGATTTAGCTAATTTATTTAGTTGATTCATATAATCTTCTATATCTTTTTGTACTGATACAAGCCCATTAATATTACCTGTCTCAGGCTTAAATATCATAAGTTGTGAAGAGCTTATTGTTTCTCCATCTCTTATTGGATACCCATCTCCTTTAGCAGCTTGTCCAGTCTTATCAGCCCATAAAATTCTATTATCTTTAATTTCTTTTGCTTGCTCTGGTGTTAAATTTGTTATTTTTAAAGTTTGTTTATTAGATTCACTATTCATATCACCATTTTTATAATATGTAACTACATATGTCTTACCTGATAAATCACTTGAATCTAATTCAACATTACTTATATAAGAAAATCTACTAAAATCTCCATTCGGACTAGAGTTTACTAAATTTGGAGACGTTATTTTTCCATCTGCTACTGGTTTTACATCTATTCCATTAAATTCTTTCTTATCCACTTGAATGCCAAATTTATAACTTAATTCATCTAATAACGTATCTCTTTTATCCATTAAATCATTTGGAGTGTTTCCTGCAACGGTTACGTTGATTATTTCTTGATTTACTCTATCTAATTGTTCTAAGACACTATTTACCTCTGTAACAGAGCTCTTTAGCATCTCTTGAGCATTAGTCTGTAAATTCTCAAGTTTTGTATAAGTTGCATTTAATGCATCTGCTAAAGCCGCTGTTTGTTGAGCTACTACAGTCCTTGCATTTGAACTGTTGGGTTGCTTCGATAGCTCTTGAAATGAATCAAAAAACTTTCCCATTAAAGTAGAAATCCCAGTATCGGATGGTTCATTAAAAACACTTTCTACTTGATAAAGAAAATTACTTCTCATATCATATTTTCCTAAAACTGCATTTTCATTTCTTACTTGATAATCCAAGAAACTATCTCTAACTCTCTCTATTGCTTGAACTTGAGCTCCTGTTCCAAGTTGCCCTGCTTGGACGGATGACCCCATAGAAGTTCCTCCATAAGGTCTTGTTGTTTCTATCTTTGCTCTTTGTCTTGAATATCCAACAGTATTAGAGTTTGCAATATTATGAGAAGTTACATCTATGCTTTTTTGTTGTACATTCATACCTCTTTTAGCCACATTGAATGTTGAAAATAATCCTGACATCTCTTACCTCCTCATATTATCTTCTTATATTTCCGTAAGAGTTATAAATTGGTATATCTCTTTTAGGATTTATAAGGTTTAAAAGCTTATTTGTAAAACTCAACTGTTGCTTAATTAGCAAATCATTAGTATCTTTTTGAAGTATCATTTCATTTAATAATTTTTGTATTTTTCTATATACATCTTCCAACTCTTCATTCTTTGAAGATAGTATAATATCTTTAATAGACTCTTTTCCTAATACTTTTCTTCTATTAACTTCACTCTCTGCAACAGTTCTATTTTTTAATTTTATTTCTTCAACTAATGATTCCATTCCAAATACATCTTTGTTTATAATTAACTTATATTGTTTATCCAATAATATCAATAATTCATTTAATTCTTTTAATTCTACTTTAAGAACTTCTATTAAACTATTTATCATATTACTCTTTTCCCTTCATGGCATCAAACATTCCTTTAGCGATAAGCTTTGCATCATATCCATATGTTCCATTTTGAATACTGTTCTTAATCTCTACGATTTTTTTACTATTATCATAATTACTTTCATTTATTGAATAATCCTTTAATATTTTAGCCTCATCTGATAATTCAATTCTGTCATAAACTTGTTTTTTTTCTAATTTTTCTATTTTATTAGAAGTTACCTTATTATAATAGTTTATTCCATTTGTGTAACCTACACCCTTAATATTCATAATTGCCTCCTAATAATTTCATTTAAAATTACTTCTATCATTCTATATATTTATTTATCGTAATAATTCTTTATAAGTTTAGCTATTAATTCAAATTTTATTAATCTCCACATTTGTAAAAAATGCGAAGCATTTTTCAGTTCACAATTCACAAGGTACAATGCACAGTTGTTTTGATTTTATAGGTATCAGGGAACAAGCTCAATTATAGTCTGCTCCACTTAACTAAGTTTTTAATTTACCTCACCAATTATTTTTTATCAATAACTTAATTCATTATTAATTTAAATTCTTAATATAAGTTGGCGAAGGTAAATAGACGGTGAAATAAGCATATAGCGAGAAACTAGAAGTACTTGGTGAAGGAAGAACTACTATGCCTTAGTGTTGTTGGTTTGTCTGAGCGCAGCGAGTTTAACCAAAACTCTTGGCATAGTAGTTCTCCCAGCCTAGTACTTCTTTGCGTAGCTATTTAGCTTATGAAACATATCTATTTATCGTAGCCTTTATATTCGCAATTTAAAACTAAAGGTTTTATAGTTTTCTCATAAATAGAAAAAAACTCCCGTTAGTATA
>NZ_LBMX01000086.1:0-30983 GCF_001010885.1 Clostridium sp. C8
ACTAATGCGACAGCTCCATATAAAAATAGTTATTATATTTTCTAGAAAAGCTTCAAAGCCTTTGATATCAGCCTATTCCTTAACTAGCTTAACAACCGTCTCAGCAGTAGATTGCTGCCAATCAATCTTCACTTCGTTCGCTTTCTTTGGCAATCCTTGCATGGGTAGTTGTAAACGGCTTACTTCGTCTCTTCGGTCCTTGTAAGTCGAACAACTACCTCAGCATGGCTTGAGCGGAAGTTATAGCTGTCAAATACTAGTAACCAAAATATTTTTATCAGAAATTCTCTTTGTGAGAACATATCCACTGTGGGCTTTCGTGTGTGGGAAGATATCAACGACATTATAACTTGGTAACTGTGTCCTTTACCGTAGATGACATTAACCAGCATCTGATATCATTAAAACCAAACTTATTCCCTCTTATTTTATAAAGCTTTTACTTGAGATTTTATAACTTCATATCCTAATTTATCGATGGCATTTTCAATATCTTTTATAGATACTTTTTCATCATCATATTCCACTCTTACTTTACTTGAATTAAATAGCACCTTTATGCTTTTTTTGTCTACTCCATCTAATGATTTAACTCCATTTTCTATTTTTTGCATACATGATGGACATGTTAATGTTTCTAATTGAATTGTTGCTTTTTGCATTTTTCATCTCTCCTTTAGTTTATGTTAATTGTATTATATACTATTATTATCTATAATAAATTGATTTACATCAAGAATTTTATTTATTTTTATTTTCTTAATTTATAGCGAAGAAGTCTCATACCATTTAAAATCACTACTAATATACTTGCTTCATGTACTAACATACCGATTGACATGTTCATCCATTCACTAAAGAATACGCTGGCAAGAAGGACTAATACAACCCCTACTGCAATAATAATATTTTGAAGCATGTTATTAGCGGTTGCTTTTGTTAAACCTAATGCATGTGGCAAGCGGCTGAAATCTGAATTCATTAAAACAACATCTGAAGTTTCGATTGCTACATCTGTTCCATTTCCCATAGCAATTCCAATTTGTGCTAGAGCTAGTGAAGGACTATCATTTACTCCATCTCCAACAAATGCCACAATTTGACCTTTTTCTTGTAACTCTTTAATATATGTTGCTTTATCTTCTGGCAACATATGTCCATGAGCTTCTGTAAGTCCTAGTTCACGTGCTACTAAATCAACTGTTCCTTGGTTATCACCAGAAAGAACTACTAGATTTTTAACACCAAGTTTTTTCAACTTTTTAAGATCATCTTTTACACCCGGGCGAATTTGATCACGAATACCCATCAATGCTTTTAATTCACCATCAACTGATGTTAAAACAAGTGAATTTCCATTTTTCTCAAATCTGGCAATATCTGCACGAGCTTTTTCACCTAAAAGAATATTTTCTTGCTCCATTAGTGCCACATTACCGACTGCAACTTTATGACCTTCTACATGAGCTACAATTCCTCCACCTTTTACAACATCTGTTTTTTCAACTGTATATAATTTTATATCTCCAATATATTCTACAACTGCTTTTGCTAATGGATGATCTGATTCCTTTTCAACACTTGCTAGATACCCTAATACTTCATATACATTATCTGCATAAATTTCTTTATCAGCTACTTTGGGATTTCCTATTGTTAATGTACCTGTTTTGTCAAATACCATGGTATCTAGTCTGCTAAAGTCACTAATAACCTCGCTACCTTTTAGAAGGACTCCATGACGTGCTCCATTGCCAATCCCCGCGACGTTTGAAACCGGTACACCGATTACCAATGCTCCTGGACATCCTAAAACTAATATTGTAATTGCAAGTTCAATATCCCTTGAAAATATCCATACAATAAAAGAGAGAACTAAAACAGCTGGTGTGTAGTATTTAGAAAATCTATCAATGAAACGTTCTGCTTCTGATTTTGAATCCTGTGCTTCTTCAACCAACTCAATGATTTTACCAAAAGTAGTATCCTCACCTACACGATCAGCAGTGATTTGAATAGTTCCATTTTCTAAAATTGTTCCGGCATATACCCCCGAATCTTTCTTTTTACTTACAGGAACCGCTTCTCCTGTAATACTTGCTTCATTAATATGCCCTTCTCCTGTTAACACTGTACCGTCAACTGGGATTTTTGCACCCGTTTTAACAAGCAAAATATCTCCTACATCAACTTCATCTATTTCTACTTCTTCAAACTCACCATTTTCCACTTGTTTTAAGGCACTTTCTGGTGCCATTTGAGTTAATTCTTTAATTGCAGAACGTGTTTTATTAAGTGTCCTTTGTTCTAGATAAGCTCCAAATAGAAATAAAAATGTAACAATTGCTGATTCTTCGTAGTTTCTAACTATAAAGGCTCCGATAACTGCAATGGTAACTAAAACATCAATACTAACTACTTTGACTTTTAATGCTTGATACGCTTGAATCGCAATAGGTGAAACTCCCAAAATTGAAGCAATTACTAATGCCCATATGGCTATTTGTTCGTTTTCGAAGCCTAATTTACTGACAAATGCAATTATTATTAAAATTGCACTTACTATTGTAATATGGTTTTTTCTTCCTAATATAAATTTTTGCATATTCATACTCCTCCCTATTAGATTATTTATATCTTTTCATTGCTTTGTTTATTTTCTTTTATGCTTCATATGCTTTATCTAATTCTGCTAACATGTTATATACTGCTTCATAACTTTCGCATACATCACCTGGAACTGTATAATTATCTGTGATTTCACGTAATTTTACAAACTCCTCTTTTAAGTCTGGCTTTTCTACTCCCGCATCTTTTGCTTTCTTTGCAAGTTCATCATATACTTTACGAACCTGGTAGAATTCTGGATGATTTCCTCCATGAACTTTTGCTACAACTGGAACATATTGTGCTAATGTTTTTAAATGAGTTTCCTTTACTTGATTAAAATTTAATTGTCTTGACATATTTTTTTCCTTCTTTCTTGTTTTATTTTTTCTTTATCTTGATTATATAATACTATAGATTGAAAGAAATTAAATTGATCTAAATCAAGTTTAGTCTTTTTTAAATGTTTTAATAATTTTTACTACTATTTTACTTTATATTATCACATCTATACCAACAACAATCCATCTAAATCCAAAATCTCAATCTTTCTACCTGATTTTTGTTTTATATATCCTTCATTTTCAAGGTCAGCTAACTTTCTACTAATAGTTTCTGGAGTAGTTCCTAGATAAGAGGCTAAATCCTTTTTACTCATTGGCAATTCAATTTCCATTGGACCATCTCCGCTTTCCATGCATTCTGCAAGAAACAGTGCTAATCTAGTATCTACCTTCTCTGTGGCAAATCTAGTTGTTTGTTTTTCTGATGTTTCTAATCGGTTAGAGAATTCCGATAAAATCTTCAAAGATATAGTAGGGTACTTTAATAAAAATTCTTGCAAATCATTTCTACTAATCATACATACATCGGTATCACTCATTGCTTCTGCATATGCTTCCTGAATTGATTCGCGAAACAAGGCAAGCTCTCCAGTGAAATCGCCTGGATTTAATATTCTCACTAATTGTTCTTTTCCTGATTCAGACAAACGGTAAATTCGAATTTTCCCTTTACTTACAATATATAACAAGTCGGATATATCTCCCTCTCGGTAAATTACTTCACCCTTTTTAAAAGAGGTCGATTTCGTTACTTTCATAATTTCCTCCATCTGTTCTCCTTCTAAATGATTAAAGATCGGAACTACAGTGATACATGAAGCGTGTGAAGCTGACTCATGTCCTTGATGATGAGTGTGAGTAACATCGTGATACCCTTGTTTTTCTATATATTGATTTTTAATTTCATGCATCAAATCCTTTTTTTTCATTTGAATGCCCCTTTCATATTCTCTCTTAAGGTCTCTTTAGCTTTTTCCAAGTACCCACGAGTCCAGTAAATGCAGGTAAACTTATCCGGATGAATAATTGCGTTATCATCATAGTCAGGATTTTCCAGTGTGCTTTTTAGACGTCCTATTTCTTGCTTAAGTCCTCGGATGGCGGTCATTATTTCTTCCTTTGTCTTTCCTTTGAGATACTCTTCATAGTAACTTTCCGGACTAATCATTATATTAGACCGCCTCCTTTATTCGTTAGATATTTTTATCTCATCACCATCAGGTAAAACAAATGCCTGCTCAAACCTGACACCCAGCACATCTGCGATGGCTTTCAACTCATCCAAGGTTACTGTTTCTCGCTTCAATTTCTTGTTGAAATTTTGTGGTGTCTGTCCAATACGTCTAGCAAGTTCGGAAACACTTATATTCATTTGCTCACACAGTTCTTTAATTAAGGCCCACTTGTTATTGTCCCCGGGGGTGCTTGCATCTTCGATTATGCCCGGGGGTGCTTGTGGGGTGCGTTGCATCCCACTTGCTAATCTATTTTTGATTTCTTAGGTTTTCTATCTTTCTTAATATTTCCATCGTAATACTTTTTTACTGTCCTTCTATCTACTCCTAATTCTCTTGCTATTGCACTGAAGTTAGGTTTATCCAAATTATTAACCTCAATTAAAATTTTAAGTTTATATAAATCTTCAACTGATTTCAAAATTATTTCAGTATTAATGTTTTTTGTATAAATCATATTCATCACCATTAATACTGTGTTAAATTTTACCTAGTATTATACATAGAAATATTGGTCACTTTGTACATTCTTATCTTAGCATTTATATTTTTGGAAGATTTGTAATAAATTTATCCTCCAGCAAATCCATCTGTTGAATCACCTGACGGGCATATCCCAGAAACTCCATACCCTCTTTTGTTAAAGCAATTCCTGTTCTGCTTCTCGAAAAAATTTCGAATTTTACTTCCTTCTCTATTTCCTTAATTGCATTGGATAAACTGGGCTGGGAAATAAATAGACGCTTAGCTGCCTCCGTAATAGACCCTGTTTCTGCAACCGCAATCATATATTTTAAATATTGTAAAGTCATAGTAATACCCTCTCATCTATCTTTTCTACTTTCACTTCAAATTCCTAGCAAATATAGTCCATAGTACAGTCAGAAATGCCATAGGTGATTTTTCAATTGATCCAATAATATCCTCCCTTTCTTTACTCCTACTATACAAAAAAAGTACGGTTACAACCACCAACTATGACGCAATTATCAGTTGCATTATTGTTGCATTTGAAAAAGTTCAGGTTTGGAGCTATAGGATTATATAGATAATCTTTGGACAAAATTGCTCTACTGCCCGATAAATTCCTATTTATCTTATTCATTCTTAATTTGGAATTTGTCTGTCTATTTATTAATTAAAAAAATACCCGTAATACATAGAGCAACACCCATTGCCTTCTTTATTGTGATTCCCTCTTTAAACAATAGTGCACCAAAAATAAGAAGAATGATTGCTATACACATATTTGCTATCAATGAGCCTTTGCTGATTTCCCAACCACCACGATACATAAGAATATAACCACCTTCAACCCCAACCACAACTAATCCTAATAGAATATTTGATATACTGATTTTTGTAACTTCCGTAGTAAAATAGTCTTTTGAAGTACCTAGAAATGCAAGAGCACTTATTAAACAAGCAACTCCATACGTTATAAACAGACCAATAAATGTATTGGTTGTATTTGAAATATTCTTACTGATTAAATGATAGCAAACATTACATATAATTACCACAAAAGTGGCACGAGATAACTTACATTCATTTACCTATGTCCTCCAAATTCTTTTTCATCCAAATATGCAGACAATCCTCCTCGAAATAGGCAACACCTTGCTTTGTGTAGCCTTGATTTTCATAAAACCCTACAACTCGTACCTGCCCTAACAGCATTACACTTTTTCCACCATCTCGCCTGATATTATCTTCTGCAGCATTAAGTATTCTTTCCCCAATTTTTTTTCCTCGCCATTCTTTAACAACAGCTATTCTTCCTATAACAAATGATTGTTTTTTGCTATTAAAGTAAATTCTGCATGTTGCAATTGGCTGTTCTCTTTCATACGCAATCATATGCTTAGCAATGCCATCAATTTCATCAAACTCTTCAACAAATCTTTGCTCTTTTACAAAGACCTCGCTTCTTATTTTTCCAGCTTCTTCTGGTAAGTAGTTATACTCTTTTATTATCATTTTGACCTCCTTCAAAACAAAAGGCATCCGAAAGCTAACCTTATAGTGTGAAAACACACCGTACCTACGGTTGGCTTTTGGATGCCTTATAATGCAATCATCCGGTGATGAAAGCATAAACTCTTATTTACTTTTCATATAAATTATATCTAACAAGATATTACAAGTCAACGACAAATTCCTATTTATTATCCTTAATCCATCTAAGTAGATATGGTCTATCGTTATTTGCTCCAGGTTTTTCAAACCATTCAGAACACAGATAATATTCCTCACCAAAGATATTTAGGATTGGCTTTGCCATATACCTAACTGGACGAATAGCATACTGTGATTTTTTTGCTAATAATGGATATTGCAAATCAAAAATTTCTTTTGAATAATCTTTGGTTTGCATTAAAGCAATAATTTCTACAGGGATTCGCTCGCTTTCTAAAATTGGTGGTAACGCAGTTCTTGCAATTTCAGCTACCTTTAGATTTTCATATCCTGAAATAATATCATCAGCACTTTGTGCTATTTTTTCTTCTCTTATTTTAGGCTCTTTGGGTATTGTAATAGTTTTAACTTGCCTTTTATCAAACAGATTAAATAATTGCAATCCACGCATAAATAGTTCTGAAGTATCTGAAGCATTATTTGAAACCTGTGTCACTGGCATCAATATTTCATTATTAAAGCTTTCATTTGCCAAAATATGCACATCATATTCAAGCCCCATGTTTTTGAGTACACCATTAATATCATCTACTGTAGCCATAAGATCGTTGTAAACAGAAGGATTTATTTTAGGTGAGGCAAAAACAATATCACCATATGGAATATTAAAACACCCTAAGATACACATTGCAGTTCTGATGCATTTTTTCACAACACGTGAAACCGTTTCTTCTCTTGAACCGTAGTTAAGTCCACCTTCGTGAAAAGCAATATCTACAGCATAAATATGAGCACCATTTTCATCAAAGGATATTCCTACAGCATCAGCCTCGCTTTGAGAAATCAACTGTTCAAGAGAATTGTTTTTAAATATATCATAACTATACTTTGATGAAAATAAGTCATTAGCTTTATTCATCAGTTCTGCAATAATATCCTTGTTTTGAAAGGACCATTCAGGTGAAACTGTCCAGTTCAATTGTATAAGCTGACAATTTTTAATGTGTTTAAGCCAAGATAATATAAGGGATTCCCCCATCTCAATCTTCATAATCTCACCTTTCCATAATTCTTCGGGAACTTTTCTTTTCCAAGAAGCCATAAATACTTATCTATTTCCTTTAGGTTAAATTGCTCTAAACCATAATATCTTTGAAACTCAATTAATATCCTTTTAAATATTACATAGTCTTTTAAATCCTCATTTTTGAATTCATAAAAGTTATCTTCATCCCTAAAATACTTGAGCAGAGTATCAACAAAGCTATCGTAAATAGGAAAATCAAGTGGCTTGTGATGGCTGCAGTATTTCGTAGCAAAGGAATAGAAATTTATTATATTCCCATTATCCATTTCAATTTTTGCGATATCCCCTACAAGGGTTATATCTCCATTATTTAATCTTTCATCGATATTTAAGGATATAATATGTTTAGCAACTTTATAGGCTGCAAAGATATTAGTGCTGTAAAAATCATTTAGCGTAGAAACTTTTACAAGAACATCTTCCATTAAAACATTAGAAGGATATGTTACAATGAATAATTTATCTAATGCTTCTTCTTGGAATTTATAGTTTTCTAAGTTATCCCATTGTTTAAGATACCTTATTACTTCATCTTCACTTGGTTTTGGTATGTCTGCTCTACTTTTAGTTTTTCTCAGTATTCTTGTAACTACTTCCTTTTCTCCTTTTCCAGCACTTAAACTTGCAGTATTTCCAGTAACATATTCTTTTAATAATTTGATATTACGGCAATATGTATAAGAATCTGATTTAGGATTTTTTCTTCCCTTATCTGAAAAGTGTTCCATCAGTTTTGTTCTATATCTTTCAATGCCGTCTTCACTAGATAGCACTTCAATTGGCTCTATACCTAAACTTTCCCTAAAAATATAAAAAGCCTCACTACAAATTATATCTTTATAAGATAAATGCTTGTAATTAGTATTTAAAAACTCCTTAAATCCTGCCTTTAATCCCGTCAAATCATCAATTTGAATATCCTTATCAATCATCTTTACCCCTCACTTTATCAACCCCAATTAATCTATGCCCTCCAATTCTTCTCTCATTAAATCTATTGGATGAGCATAATTCAATGAGCCACACATCAACGTATTGTTAACCCACTTATTAAGTTCAATAAGATTAATATTTTCACTTGGTAAATACTCTTCTATCTTCCACGATATACTTATATCAAAATCTTTCATTTGACCTAAGACACTACGGTCATGTGTCTTTGTATAATCTACATCTCTACATTTAGTTATATACTTATCTGCTGTATCCTCTGGAAACCCATCTGCTAAAAAGGTTTCTCTAATTGCATCAAGCACAATTTTATCAAATTTTTTAAAATGCTCCATCTTTACCCCATAAAGAACAATACAGTACCTAGTCTTATTGTTCATAAGAAGAATGCCCTTTCTCCTATCAAACATAAACAAGTTGGCGTGCCACTCATAAAAGGAATCTGCATTTGCAGCATTATATGAACTTATCTTTATTTTCATTGCATCTGCAAGCTTTTTTGTACATTCTATAATCATAACATCACCTTATACTTCTGTTGCTTGGAAGAAGTTTTTTCTACAGCTTTAATCTTACCATTTGTTTTATTTACATAATTTAAAAATAATGTCCCAAGTAATAATCTATCATTTCGTGGTATTCTGTTCCACTCGTAGCCTTTAAATAAGTCTTTTACTAAAAATATTTCAGCATCCATAAGGTTTTCTGCTTCTTTAATTGCTATCTCCAGTAATTCATTTACATCAATCATGTTAATTCTCCTTAACAATCATAATAACAACATTGTTGACATTATTATATAACTTCCAATCTTTAGAAGTCAAACTATTCATACAGAATCTGTAACAAAAAAACACCCCATAGGCTTCTAAGAACCTAAAGGGTGATATACTCTCATTGATTTTTTAAATCTCCACATCCACGCTTGTGCCTGACTTGAATTCCACCGAGAACTTTTTCTCATAAACCGTTACCTTTTCAACCATTCGCCTCACAAGATATTCATCGTATTCTTCTATCTGCTCCGTCTGTTCTGCAAGAAACTCCTGCATCTCGGCAATTCGTTGTTTCAAGCCTTCTCTTTCCGCATTCTCTGCCATAGCATTCTGCTTTAGTTCTCTCAGACGGTCTATCTCATCAGCAAGGTCATTATAATCCTTTTTAGCATTTGCTCGTTTTAAAAGCTCCTTTTGCAATTCTTCCAGCTTGGTATTGATGCTTTCCATAGAATTTTCATCTTCTAAAGCAAGTACAGATGCAATATTCTGCTCTAAAGCTACAAGCATATCATCCTTGCCTCCAAGTGCCATATTGATGGCTTTTACTACAGCCTCTTGTAGTTCCGTTTCCTGAACCGTTGGGGAGTCACAGTAGCTTGAACCATGTTCCACTCGGGTGACACATCGCCAAACAAAGGAACGCTTACCTCTTATAAATGATAATATAAGAATGCAAGTAAATGATCATATAATAATGTACAAATTAGTTTGAATAAATTATAATTACTCAAGATTTATTGGGGATAATTATGATTATAAAAACTAATATTTATTCAGAACTTAAAATTAATACTTTAGAAGATCTTCATAAATTAAAGCCGATTATGGAGGTAAACAATTTGAAAGTAAATAAAAGCCAAATAGCTAGAGAACTTGGAGTTGATCCTCGAACAGTAGGCAAATATTTAAATGGATATGTGAAACCTACCACTAGAAACTGCAAATCTAAAATAGAAGCTTTTGAGCCTATTATAAAAGAGCTTCTTAGCAAAGATTCAATTCAAGTATTTTATTATAAGCGCATTTTATGGCAATATCTTAAAGATAATCATGGACTAGATTGTGCACAATCTTCATTTAGAAGATACATCTCTAATCACTCAGAATTTAATGAGTACTTTAATAATAGGAAAAAGGGGCATATATCCACTACTTCGCCTATGAGGTATGAAACTGAGAAAGGAAAACAAGCACAATTGGATTGGAAAGAAAATATAGAATTTGTTTTAACTACAGGTGAAGTTATTAGTATAAATATTTTTGTTTTAATCCTTTCATACTCAAGATTTAGAGTATATAAATTATCTCTTGATAAAACACAAGACGTACTACTTTCTTTTTTAGATGAGTCATTCGAATCATTTGGAGGAGTACCAGAAGAAATACTTACAGATAACATGAAAACTGTTATGGATGAAGCTAGAACTAATTATTCTAAAGGAAAAGTAAATAATAAATTTCAACAATTTGCAGATGACTATGGATTTAATGTCCGTCCCTGCATAGCAGGAAGACCGAATACAAAAGCTAAAGTTGAAGCTCCTATGAAACTATTAGATGAAATAAGAGCATATAATGGAACCTTAGATTATGAAGGTTTACATAAACTCGTTTCAGATTTAAACAATCGAATTAATAGTACATGCCATACATCAACTGGCAAAATACCTATATTACATTTAGAAAAAGAAAAAGATTTCTTATCTGAATTGCCTAAAGAGCAGATAAGAAATCACTACAAAATAATCACCACAAGTGTTAAAGTAAATCGTCAAAGCATGATTTCATATAAATCAAACCAATATTCTGTACCACCAGAATATATAGACAAAAAACTAAAACTTCAAGTTTATGATGATCAACTACATGTGTATTACAACACAAATTTAGTTGCTATTCATAAAATACAAAATCAAAAATTAAATTATCTTGCAGACCATTATGCTGAAATTAGTGCTTTAACATTTAATAAAAATTCATATGAAATGATAGAAATAGCAAGAAATAATCTGAAAATGATAGGAGAAGTATACCAAAATGAATAGTCCATATACACAACTTATAAATAATTTAGAATATTTGAAAATGAAGCAAATGATTACTCATTTGGACGAAGTTATTGATTTTACAACAAAAAATAATCTATCTTTTGTTGATGCTCTTATTAAACTTACAGCTCATGAAATTGACTGTAAAGAAGCAAATATGATTAAATCTATGGTTAAGGTTGGAGCTTTTCCACATCAAAAAGAAATTAAAGATTTTGACTTTAATTTTCAACCTGGAATTAATAAAGATCAAATATTAGACTTTTTAACACTGCGTTTTTTAGAATCACAAGAAAACATTGTATTTTTAGGTTCTAGTGGAGTTGGTAAAACACATCTTGCGACTTCCATAGGAATCGCGGCTGCGAAGCGACGTTACAGTACTTATTTCATTAAGTGCAATGATTTATTACAACAGCTAAAGCGAGCAAATCTAGAAAATAGATTAGATGCTAGACTTAAGCACTTTAGTAAATATAAGCTTCTTATTATTGATGAATTAGGTTATTTACCTATAGATAAAGAAGATTCAAAATTATTCTTCCAATTAATCGACATGAGATATGAAAAGAAAAGTACCATCTTAACTACCAACATAAATTTTAATTCTTGGGATGATATTTTTTATGAAGCTGTTATAGCTAGTGCTATTTTAGATAGAGTTTTACATCACGCTCATGTCGTTACAATTAATGGTAACTCTTATAGATTGAAAGATCATTTTAAGCAAGAAGAAGATTAAAAAACTACATTCTTAAATGATCAAAAAGTTACATTTCTAGCTTGACATTTATATGAAGGGGGTGTTTTTTCCTATCTTCATAAGCAAATATGCAAAACACAAACCTTTACGCAAATGTCCCCAGTTCTGCGTAAAAGTTAGATCCCCTAACGCAAAAATTCCCCCAAACCTAAGTCTGAGGTAACATAAAACACACTTCAATATTTACTTAAAAACCTTCAAGGCCTTTGATATCAACCTATTTCTTCTCTAGCCTAACAACCGTCTCAGCAGTAGATTGCTGCCAATCAATCTTCACTTCATTCGCTTTCTTTGGCAATCCTTGCATGGGTAGTTGTAAACGGCTTACTTCGTCTCTTCGGTCCTTGTAAGTCGAACAACTACCTCAGCAGTAGATTGCTACCAATCAAGCTTCACTTTGTTCGCTTTCTTTGGCAATCCTTGCATGGGTAGTTGTAAACGGCTTACTTCGTCTCTTCGGTCCTTGTAAGTCGAACAACTACCTCAGCATGTGGTGTATTAGGAAACATATCTTTAACTGTGCTTTGTATAACTTTGTATCCTGCATCTATTAGATCCTTTAAGTTTTCTACTAAGGTTTTAGGATTGCATGATACATAAATTATTTCCTTGGCATTAAATTTAATTACGTATTCTAATGCTTTTGGATGTACACCGCTTCTTGGTGGATCTAGTATTATAATATCTGGTTTATCTTTAACTGTTTTTATTATTTCTGTAACATCTCCTGCTAGGAATTCACAATTGTCTAAATTGTTTAGTTTGGCATTTTCTTTGGCTGCTTCTACTGCTTCTTCTATAAGTTCTATTCCTATTACTTTTTTAGCATTTGATGCAGCAATTTGCCCTATTGTTCCTGTACCACAGTAAAGGTCAAATACTACCTTATCATTGGATTCTCCCATAAAATCTCTAACTATACTATAAAGGCTTTCTGCCCCTTTTGTATTAGTTTGGAAGAATGAAAATGGTGATATTTTAAATTGTAAACCTAATAAGTTTTCTGTTATATAATCTTTACCAAATAACAAATTTACTTTTTCTGGTATTACAGCATCAGAAAAGGAATTATTTTCAGTATGTAATATAGATACTAATTTCCCTTTGTAATCTTGTACTTTTAGTATTTCTACATATTCTGTTAAGTCAAAATCTATTTGTGTTGTTGTAACTATATTAACCATTAATTCACCAGTGTTTATTGCTTTTCTTATAACTAGGTGTCTTAAGTAACCTTCTCTTTTCATAACTCTATAATAAGGCAACTCTTTATCTTTAAAATAATTAACAGTTTCTCTTATTATTGTTCTAAAATCTTCATCAACTATTAAGCACTTATCAACAGTTATGATCCCAAAGGATTTTCCTTTCATGTGCATGCCTAAAGTTAATTCTCCACCCTTTTCAAAATCTCCAAAGGTGAATTCCATCTTATTTCTATATTCCCACTGCTCTTTACTACCTACAACACCTAGGTAATCTCCCATAGGTATATTGGCATCACTAAATAAAGATTTAACTTCTTCACTTAATAAATTTATTTGTTTATCATAAGTTAGGTTTTGTGATGTACATCCACCACAAACTCCAAAGTATTCACAAGAAGCATCTATTTCATAATCAGCTCTTTCATCTACTGACATAAGCTTTAGCTCTGCAAAGTTTTCTCTCTTTTTCTTTACTCTCCCACTTACTAATTGTCCAGGAAAAGCTCCTTTTACATATATGGTTTTTCCTTCTAGAGTACCTACTCCAACAGATGGGAATTCTGTTTTATCTATTCTGACTTGTACTGTACTTCCTTTTCTCATGCTATCTCCTAATTAAAGTTTATTTTAATATTGTCTTTTTTCCTATAGTTCCTTTAAGCTTTGTTGATTCACAAATTGGAGTATAAAGTATATTTGCTATAACATACATTATTAAAAACATTGGTTGTCTTGATACAATATAAAATCCTGTTAATTTTAATATTCCATCAAATAATAGTAGCAACCCTAATGCTAGTGCCAATGTTATTATTTGATCCATAGTAGTAGCTAAAACTCTTTTTATAAATTTAACTACTTTTCCATCTTGATCTTTTACTGTTCCAGATTTATGATTTTCTGCAATTGTGTCTTCATCTACAGCATCAATTATCTTGTTGTCTTTAAAATAATTACCTGCTTCTTCTTTATTTACCTCTCCAGTTTCTACTTCATTATTAACCATTTCTATTTCTTCTTTATCTACCAATTTTATATCCTCCTAAATTATAAATTAAATATGTACTACTTCTTAAAATCATATTTCTTAGAGTCTAATTTATACAATAAGAAATCATCTTTTATTGTTATAGTTTCTACTAACCCATTTAAATTTGTTTCTATAGTCCCTTCTGCATTTTTATTTATAATTATATCTTTTATTTGGCTATCTAACTCTGAATAATCTCTGTCAGGATTGTTAGTCATAGCCTCTGAAAATTCTGCTATGGAAGTTTCTTCAAAGTTAAATTTATCTTCTGTTTTTATCTGATCCACATCTAGTTTAAAGCCTATTTTTAAATTTAAGCTTCCACTAGCCATATCTTCTCCATACATTTTAAATCCATAGTACATACTTTCCATTCTATTTGGTTCTGGATTTAAATTATCTACATATATGTTATTATCATTTATTGTTTCTCCATTTGATTCTTTAACTTTTTCTTCTTTTGAATATTCTAAGTCATAAAATCTAGCCACATCTTCTATTCTTGTACTAATTTCACTGTTTAGTACAGATACTTGATCCTTTGTATAATCACTTGCCCATTCACCTTCGCCTATAAATACCTTTTCTTCAACTTTTACTGGTTCTTTAGTTTCACTCACTTCTTGCTTCTTTGAATTACCACAAGAAACTAATGATGCTGCCATTATTCCAGAAACTAATATTAGTAAAACCTTTTTTAACATATTAATCCCCCCTAGGATCTTTTTTTATTGTCTTTTGTATGTTTTCCTAAATTCATTTTATTATAACATTAAAGAAATTATTTTAAAAGTCTCTGTCACATAACTGCCACATACTAAACAGTTCACAATTCACAATTAACAATTCACAATTTATTATAGACTTTTACATAAAAATAGAGCTGATTTAAGCCAGCTCATATTTAAAGTTATCATTAAAAATACTTTATAAATTTTATATTTATTTTACTACTTGTGATACTATTATTGCTATTCCAATTAATGCTCCAGCCAAGAAAATTGCTACTGCAACATTCCCCTTTTCAAGTTCTTTATTAAAATCAGCTGGTATAATTGCATCAAATATTTTGTATCCAACTACTAAAACTAATATTCCAACTGCTCCAAATAACAAACTTAATCCTAGATTCATAATGGTGTTTAAAAATATATCCATTCCCTTCTTCCCCCTTTATCATAGATAATTATATAATTAATTTTATCACAAATATTATTTCTATAATATAGTAGCCTCTAAATTTTATATATTATACTTTAATTTGATCCTTCATCTTTTCAAAGGTTTTTTCTCCTATCCCATCTATATTTTTAATTTCTTCTATTGAGTTAAATCCTCCATTTTTTTCTCTATATTGAATTATACCTTTAGCTTTAACTTCTCCTATTCCACTTATTTTTTGAAGCTCTTCTAAAGTTGCAGTATTAATGTTTATTACTTCATCTTCATTTGCTTGTACTGAATCAGATATGTCTCCAGTTCCAAGATTGCTTCCTACATTTAGAGAATCATTTTTATTGGGTATTATTATTAGTTGATTTGCTTTTAGCTTATCCGCTCTATTAATTTTATCTATATTAGCTTCGCTAGTCAGTCCTCCTGCTTTATTTATTAAATCTCTAATAATGCTCCCTTCACTAATCTCATATACATCTGGTTTTATTACTTCCCCTTTTATTTCAACAAATATATTTTTATTAGTTGCATTAGCTACTGACTTTTCTTCATTATTTGAAGCTACTTCGGATTTGGTATTAACTTCAATACTATTTTCATTTTTATAAACATCATCTTCTTCATCTACAAAAATATCTTTCATATATTCATCCTTAAAAACCTTAGATTTATTTTTCCCATATAAAATGAAGGATGTAGTTATACATAAAAATACAATTAATAATAAAATTATATTTCTTTTAGTTACAATTTTTTCTATTCTTTTATCCATAAAACACCTCTAATTGATAAATACTCATTTTAATTATTAACTTTTTATTAAAATTTTAACTATTTTTATTCTAAATATTTATAAATTATAGAATGATGTCTTTATTTCTGTTAAAATATTTTTATCTATTGTAATAAATATATTGTGGGAGATTTAATATGGTAAATTTTATAAAGAGACTATTCCTATCCACTGTATTAGTAAGTAGTATTTTTACTGTTGCCGTAAAAGCTACTGAATTGCCTCCAGTCTTTTCTGAGGGTGCAGTATTGATGGATGGAAGAACAGGTAAGGTTATTTATTCTAAAAACGAGCATACTCAATATGAGCCTGCCTCAACAACTAAGGTTATGACTGCATTAGTAGTTCTTGAAAATACTAAATTAACAGATAAAGTCACAATTGGTGAGAAGCCAACCTTAGTTGATGGATCTGCTATTGGTATAGCTAAAGGGGAAGTTTATACCATTGAAGAACTTATGCTTGGACTTTTATTAGAATCTGGAAACGATTGTGCTGAAGCATTAGCTGAACATGTCGCTGGGTCTAATGAAGAGTTTGCAAAACTTATGAATGCTAAAGCTAAAGAATTAGGCGCTTTAGATACAAATTTCAAAAATCCTAGTGGGTTACATGAGGATGGTCATATTACTACAGCTTATGATTTAGCCCTAATAATGAAAGCTGCATATCAAAATGAAGATTATGTGAGAATTGCACAAACCGAATCTCACAAATATGTTAATCATCCCTTTTCTGATGGTAGTGAAAAATGGGCTACAAATAGAAATCAGTTATTTAACGAATATACACCTTATTACTATCAATATGCTTATGTTGGTAAAAATGGATATACTCCAGAAGCCAATCATACATATACAGCTACAGCAATGAAAGATGGACAATTCTTAGTATCTGCCTTCTTAAATGCTACTGATAAGGATAATTTTTATACAAATATAGGGCCATTATTTGATTATGGCTTTGATAATTTTGAAACTATAAAACTTATAAATAAAAATGATGTACTTGATACATATAAAATTAATGATGAGATTTCTATTCCTTTACTTGCTAAAGATGATTTATATTATACAAAATCTAAAGCTGAAAAGATTCCTTCATACACTATAGACTATTTAAAAAAGGACATTAGTAAGCAAAGTATCTCTAAGGGAGAAAATCTTTTTAAAGCTAAAATAAATGTTAATGGCGAAACAATTTCTTCAGTTGACTTAATTAGTGGTGCTGATAGAGAATATAATACTAAAATTAAGATGGAAGAAAAATTTTCTTCTTTTATTAATACCCCTAGTAGCATTGTAGTTATTGTTGCAGTATTAATTGTTTTGTTTATTCTTATTCGCTACATAATATTATCAATACGAAGAAAAAATATTAGAAAAAACCGTCCTAGTTTTAAATAAATTCTTTTTAAAAAGAGTATGCTAAAATAATTTTTTAGCATACTCTTTTTTTATTTTTCTTTTAGATATTCTATTAATTTCGCTATATCTTCTGGAATATTAGCTCTAAGCTTTAATTCTTTTTTAGTTCTTGGGGATTTAAAGTCTAAACCATATGCATGGAGTGCTTGCCTACTTATAATTTCTCCGTCTTCTTCATTCCCATATAGTGTATCTCCCCAAATTGGATGACCTAATGAACTTAAATGAACCCTTATTTGATGAGTTCTTCCTGTTTCTAATAAACATTCAACTAAATCCGAATCCTTAAATCTTTCTATGACTTTATAATGAGTTATACTTCTTTGCCCTCTTTCATCAATAACTCTTCTTATAGTCCCTTCTTCTTCTGGTCTATATATTGGCAAATCTATAGTTCCTTCTTCTTTAGCCATATGTCCATGAACTACTGTAAGGTATCTTTTTTCAATATTATTTAAAGTCATTTCTTTAGATAACTCCATATGTGCATATTGATTTTTAGCTACTATAATAAGCCCAGAGGTATCCATATCTAGTCTACTTACTAATCTAACTATACATTTTTGGTTACTTTCCTTAAAATAGTACATCAAAGCATTAGCTAAAGTACCACTTTGATATCTTTTAGTTGGATGGACTACCATATTGGGACTTTTGTTAACTACTATTATATCTTCATCTTCATATATAATATCTATTGGTATATTTTCAGGGTCTATATTTTGTGTTTCTTCTTTAACTAAATCAATTAATACTTTTTCATTACTTTTTAGTATATAGTTCATTTTTACAGATTTATTATCTACGAAAATTCTTTTATCTATTGATGCACTTCTAATTAGCCTAGAAGATAATCCTAGTTCCTCTTTTAAAAATTCTCTGATTTTTCTTCCTTCAAATTCTTTTGAAACAATTTTTTTTATAGTACTCATTTTTCCTCCTATTGAAAAGGAGCTGTCGCACAATTCTACCTTTTACATAAATAGCTTTCTGCGACAGCCCTGTTTAGTTTCCAAATAAGTTATAGTCTTTACCTAAAACTATTACAGCATCATATTCTTTATACTCAGACTTACTTATCTTTCCAGACTTTTCAATGCCAATATCATTTTTTAGTAAATCTTTTAAATCCTTATTATCGGTTTCTATTACACTTTTTTCTATATTGTCAGTATTTCCAACTTCTATATTTGTATATCCAAGTGAAAGTAATGTATCCCTTGCACTGGATGCTAACCCATCTATCTTTGTTCCATTTAATACTAACACCTTTAACTCTTCTCTATTCACTGATGTTATAATTGGGGCTGATGAAGTACTTTCTGCATTTAATGCATTTATTAATTCTCTATTAGTTTCTTTATCAGCAATTAAAAAAGATTCTCCATAAATATATTCTGGTTCTCCTTGAAGAGTTGTCATAATAATATCTGCTGGCTTTAATCTCATAATCTTCATACCTAAAGATATCAAATTCTTAGCTGGGATATTAGTATCTACATTTTGACTTATGGCTTCTAATATTTTGGGAGCCTTAAAAACTATACTTGGACTTAAAGCTTTATTAATAACTTTACTAATGAATTGATGTTGGTTATTGATTCTACCTAAATCACCTTCATCTCCTCCACTACCATCATTATTTTTTCTCCATCTAAAGAACTCTTCTGCTTTTTTTCCATCTAATAAAACAGTTTCGCCAGCTTTAAAGTTTATATGAAGGTTTTGCCCATCATCATCATAAAACATATCTTGCTCTATTTTCATTTCTATTCCGCCTAAAGCATCTACTATGCTTCTAAATGCTGTATAATCTACTTCTACTATATAATTTAAATTTATATCTAACAAGTCTTCTACGTGTGTCTTTATTTCTTCTTCTCCGCCTAAAACATATGCAGTATTTATCTTCCAATACCTTCTATATTCTCCGCTATCTAAATAAGCATCAATTTCTACAAGAGTATCTCTTGGTATGGAAACTACATGAACCTTTTTGGTATTAGGATTATAATTTAAAACCATTATAGTATCGCTTCTTCTACCAGATTTATTTCCTTGATTATCTACATCCCCTATATCCATACCTAAAACTAAAATATTTATAGGATCTTGTGATGATATTGGTGCTACACCTGTTCCTAATGTATTGGTTTTTAGCCCTGATAAAAAATTATATATATATAAGGCAGTTCCAAGTATAGCAACTAACAAAACTGTTAATATAGATATAGCGATTCTTCTTCTTTGCCTTTTCTTTTTTCTTTTTCTAGCTTCTATTTTCCTTCTTTTTATCTGTTCTTCTCTAGAAGGCCTTTTTCTTTCTACGCTTTCAAGATCTTCTCTCCTATTACCCATCCTTTAATTCCTCTCTGATTTTTTTCATAGTTTAAATAGTTTAATCTATTTTAGTACTATTTGTTAAGTACTAAATAATTTCTTGCCTTTATACTATTTATATCAATAGGAAAACCCTTATCTAATAAATATTTAATAGTATGAGTTAATCCTTGAAGAATTCCCTTATCTAAATCATTAAAACTTTCTTTTCTAATTAAATCTACCCCTGGAAAACTTCTACCTGGTTCTATCATGTCAGCTATATAAATTACTTTTTCTAGCTTACTCATGTTTTCTCTTCCTGTAGTGTGCCATCTCATTGCACTTAATATTTCTTCATCTTCTATTTTAAATATCTTTTTCCCCACTATAGGGCCAACAATGCTATGCCATAATTCTGGAGTTTTTTCTTCATCATATGATAATTTTATGTTATTTTCATCTATAATGGACTTTAAATCATATATAGTCATATTCTTAGCTATATCATGAGCTAATGCTGCTATTTCAGCTTTATTTTTATCTACCTTATATATCTGCGCTAATCTTATTGCAGTTTCAACCACACTTAAAGTATGATTATATCTACTTTCTGTTAAATGCTCTTTAAGGTAGCTTTTCATTTCTTCTTTACTAAGCATATATCTTCTCCTTAAATATCATTGTACTTTCATCACTCTTTAATATTTTCACAATAATTATAAATATTATTTTTTTTAATAAAATCTAAAACCTCTTTTGAAATGAAGAAGTCAATTCTCTTTCCTTCCTTGATTCTATCTCTTATCATAGATGATGAAATTTCTAAGTCCATTATATCTAAAAAGTTAATACTTGTGTTATATTTTTTCTCAATTTCATTCTTTTGTAATTTTAATTGCTCTTTATCATATCCTGGTCTGTTAAATACAACTAAATTAGAAATTTTAAATATTCTATCTGGATTTTTCCATTTTTCTATATTTATAAGACAATCTGCACCAGTAATGAAATATAATTCATTATCTTTCGTTTGTAGATATTCTAAGGTTTCATAAGTATAACTAAAATCCTTCTTTTCTATTTCATAATTGCTTATTTCAAAATCCTCATATTTTTTTATAGCTTCCTCAACCATTTTATACCTTAAGGAAGCCTCTAAAATCCTCTCATTCTTCTTATGAGGCGGGCTTCCTGCTGGCATAAAAATCACTTTATCTAAATTCAATTGACATTTAGCTTCATATGCTATATAAAGATGTGCTAAATGAATAGGATTAAAAGTTCCTCCTATTATGCCAATCTTTTTCATAAAACTTCTCTATTTATTAGGTATTTCTATCTTAGGTTTTTTTGAGGATTTTTTATATAAAACTATTTTACTTCCTATAGCTTGAATTCCTTCGCATCCAATTTTTTCACATATGTAATTTGATGCTTCTCTAGCTCCTAAACCACTATTTTCAAGTACCTTTATTTTAATAAGTTCTCTTGCTTCTAAAGCTTCAGTTAATTGTGTTAAAAAAGCTTCCTCTACTCCATTTTTACCAACTTGGAATATTGGATCTAAGTTATTTGCAAGCCCTCTTAAATAAGCTCTTTGCTTTCCTGTTATCATTATTTATCCTCCTATAAAATATACTCAAATTCAAAATCGTTAAGTCTTACCATATCTCCATCTTCTATTCCCATTTCTCTTAATTTATCAAAAACACCTTTGTTTCTTAGTACCTTATGGAAATATCTTAATGAATCAGCATCATGGATATTTACTGAATTTAATAATCTATCTACAAATGAACCGTAAACTACATATACCTTGTTATCTTCT
The DNA here is from genome assembly GCF_001010885.1 of Clostridium sp. C8. Taxonomy (NCBI): domain Bacteria; kingdom Bacillati; phylum Bacillota; class Clostridia; order Eubacteriales; family Clostridiaceae; genus Clostridium; species Clostridium sp. C8. Next base: position 21,738 of record NZ_LBMX01000086.1, read on the forward strand.
TCTCCATCTTCGATAGATACATCATATGTAAATCTCTTTTCTTCTTGTATAAATCTTTCTTCGTCACTTATTTCTAAATCTTTAATCGGAATTTCAGAAAGCATTCTACCTGCTTCTTTAATTATTTCTTCAACTCCTGATTTTGTTGCTGCTGACATTTTATATACTTTATCAAAACCTAATTCATTTACTTTTTTCTTAAAGTCTTCAAAAACTTCTTCATCATAAAGCATATCTGTTTTGTTTGCTACAACTATTTGAGGTCTATCCCAAAGCTTAACTGAATATTTCTTAAGTTCTTCATTTATCTTAACAAAATCTTCAAAAGCATCTCTACCTTCTATTCCAGATATATCTACTACATGTATTAATAATCTAGTTCTTTCAATATGTCTTAAGAAATCTAATCCTAAACCTACTCCTTCAGCTGCACCTTCAATTATTCCTGGTATATCAGCCATTACAAAAGCATTCATTCCTTCAGCTTTTACTACTCCAAGGTTTGGTTTTAATGTTGTAAAATGATAGTTCGCTATCTTTGGTTTCGCTGCAGTTACTGTTGATAGGAAAGTTGATTTTCCTACATTAGGGAATCCTACTAATCCTACATCTGCAAGTAATTTAAGCTCTAAAGTAATCCATCTATCTTCACCTGGCATACCCGGCTCTGCAAAGTGTGGAGCTTGCCTTGTTGGTGTACAGAATTTACAATTTCCCTTTCCACCCTTTCCTCCTCTTGCAATAACAAAAGTATCATCTTTATGTGAAAGGTCTGCTATAATCTTATTAGTTTCAAAGTCTCTAATTATTGTTCCCATTGGTACCTTAACATGAAGATCATCTCCATCTTTACCATAACATTTTGAGCCTTCACCTTTACCACCAACTTCAGCTACAAATTTCTTTTTATATTTGAAGTCTAAAAGTGTAGTTAAACCTGGATCTACTTCAAATATTACACTTCCACCTTTTCCACCATCTCCTCCATCTGGACCTCCAAGCGGAACATATTTTTCTCTTCTAAATGAGACACATCCGTTTCCACCATCTCCAGATTTAACGAATATTTTGGCCTTATCTATAAACATAAAATCACCTATCTTTCTAAATTTATTATTAATAATATAAACACGTACTTACTTTATATTATTTCATTATTCTTAATGTTTATTATATCATACTAAAATAAATTTCTAACTTATTAGGCATCTGAAAATAAATAATACGTCAAAGATGAGAAGTATATTTTGAGTTAGACAAGGAAACAGATCCGCAGATAGTAGCACTATCTAAGGGTTCTGTTGACGCAGTATAACACAAAATAGACGAGCATTCTGACTTATTTATTTTTTGAAGATGCCTTAATTAATGGGCAATTGACAGTGTACAATGGGCAAATATTATTCATTGTCAATTGCCCATTTTTATTCTTACAAAATAAAGCACCCTAAAACAGGGTGCTTTTTAGAAAAATAATATTATTCTGCTATTTCTTCAACATTTACTGGGTAAATGCTAACTTTCTTTTTATCTCTACCCATTCTTTCAAATCTAACGATTCCGTCTTCTTTAGCAAATAGAGTGTCATCTCCACCCTTACCAACATTAGTTCCAGGATGAATCTTTGTTCCTCTTTGTCTAACTAAAATGTTACCAGCTAAAACGAACTCCCCGTCAGCAGCTTTAACTCCTAATCTTTTTGATTCAGAATCTCTACCGTTCTTTGAGCTACCTACCCCTTTTTTGTGGGCAAATAATTGAAGGTTCATTATTAACATACTATTGCACCTCCTCTTTCAACAATCTTATATATTCACTGTCTTTTTCATTTCCAAAACTTAATTTAAGAGATTGTATCAAGCTTTCTATACTTTTTTCAAAAGTTAAAAGTAATACTTGGCACTTCTCTATATCCTCTTTATTAAGATTAGATAAGTTTATATGTAAAAAACCATCTTCTATATCATACTTAACTTTTAGCTTTAATACTTCCTCAATACCTATTACAGCACTTTGAGATAATACTGAAACCGAATTGCAAATCATATCATAAGCATCTCCGATTTTCTCTATTTCAGCTCTTGATAAGGCATGACCTTTTATCTTAAATCCAAGGCATAAATTATCTTTTTTAAAAATCTTTACTTTAATCATAATAATTAAGCTTCGATTTTTTCGATTACTAACTTAGTGTATGGTTGTCTGTGTCCAGTTTTCTTTCTGTAGTCCTTCTTTGGCTTATACTTGAATACTGTAACTTTCTTAGCTTTGCCTTGAGCAACAACTTTAGCAACAACCTTAGCACCTTCTACAACTGGTGTACCAACTTTTAAAGCATCACCATTTGAAACTGCTAATACTTCTGTTAATTCAACTGTTGAGTCAACTTCAGCGTTAAGTTTTTCAACGAATATTACGTCTCCTTCTTGAACTCTGTATTGTTTTCCTCCTGTAGATAATACTGCGTACATTAAAAACACCTCCTCTTATTACGGTCTCGCCAACCGAGGTACAAAGATTTAACTTTGTTTAAATAAAAGCCTCTTATGTGCGGTTTAACATTTGCTATTGTATCATATTATTATGTAGCTTGTAAAGAAGTTTATTCATATTTTTCATAGGCATTTACCTTTAAATTTTTTATATTTTCTTTTTGACTATTAAATATTAAAGGTTCTATTTTATAGCCCTCAATTCCATCTATAAAATTCAAGTAAATTTCTTTATTTATTGAGTTTATATTAGTTAAAAATGAGAAAATATCTTCTCTTACCATTTCCTCATAATTTCTATCTAATTCTATATAAAATGAATTAATTGAACTTTCTTCTTCGCATTTAACTATTTCATTTCTTATTAGCTTTTCTATATATGATAACTTAAGAACGTAACCCTCATTGTTACATCTTTTACATTCTTCTTCTAGATATTCATATATTGATTTTCCTCTTCTCTTCCTTGCTATTTGAACAAGATCTAATTCTGTAAATGGAAATATTTTTATATTACCCTTATCTTGTTTTAGAGAATCCTTTAAAGCATCCATAACTAATGATTTTTGTGAAAAGTCTCTCATATCAATAAAATCTATAATTATTATACCTGCAAGATTTCTTAGTCTAATTTGTCTTCCTATTTCTCTTGCAGCTTCTATGTTAGTTTCTAAAATTGTTTTATTAAAGCTTCTTCCTTTAATGTTCTTTGAGGAATTAACATCTATAACATACATAGCTTCTGTTTTATCTATTATTATATTTCCCCCACAATTCAATGCTACTTTTTTGTGTCTTAATTTTAAAATTTCCTTTTCTATACCATAATGCTCAAATAAGCTTCTGCTACCATCAAATTTTTCTACAGTTACTTGACTATTTTTTTCTATTAATGATTTGACTTCATTTAAGTCCTCTTCGTGATTTAAGATTATCTTGCATTGGCTCCCTATATTTTCTCTTATAACTTTATTTAGAATAATATTTTCTCCATAAACCTTTCCTAACTTTAAACTATATCTTAATTTTCTTATAATAGTTTCTAATTCAGATAAGAGATTTATCTTTTCCTCTAGTAAGTCCTCGCTACTTGCATGAACTGCTTCTGTTCTTATAGTTATACCATAACCATCTATATCATTAATTATTTTTAATATTCTTTCTTTTTCTTCTGTACTATTAATTCTCTTAGAAAAATTAATTCCTCTTTCACCACAAGTTAAAACCATAAATCGCCCTGGTAAACTTATATTTCTGCTTACTTTAGCACCTTTGTTATTTATTGGTTCTTTAACTACTTCAACTAATATATCATCGCCTTTTTTAATTCCTTCACTTTTAATTTCATTGCTAAAATACATGTATGCTTCTTTTTCTAGTCCTATATCTATAAAAATTGAATTTATTGCAGGAATTATATTTTTTACTCTTCCTTTATAAATTTCTCCCATTTTAGGTCCTGAAGAGTGCTGTTCTACAAAGCACTCACTTAATACATTATTATCCTTTATAGCAATTCTTAAAAGTGGTTCATCTCTTTCAATGAAAATTTCTCTCATAAGATACACTTCCCTAAATACATTTATATATTGGTATATATTTATCGTCTTTTAATACATACATTTCTTCTCTCTTCATATCTATAAATGAATCTTCAACTATTTCACAAATATTACTCTTTATATACTCTGCTAATAAATCTGGCGATAGATGTTCTCTACTTCCTGATGATATTAGTACGTTTAAAACTAGCTCATCATCATTTATCCAATATTTCATTTCTTTTATCATAGTCTTTAAATTTACTTCTTTTTCACCTTTTTTACTTTTCTTTATAGTAGTCCATTCTGTCTTACTAATAAGTTCTTCCATTTTATTTTCTACTATCTTTGAATCTGTACAAATCATCTTTATAGTAAATCTAGCTGCATCTACTAAAGCCATAGTTTGAGGTAATTTCTTTTCTCCCTCTTTAGTTATAACTTTTCTTGCATTTAAAAATTTAATTCCAGATGCAGTTTTAGAATTTAATTTATCTATTATTTCTTGCTCTTCTAATTCTTCAACTAAAACTATATCCATATATTCAGAGTCAGAATAAACTCCAACCGATAAAGGTTGTGCTATGGATAATGCCATATGTGGATTAAACCCCTTTGAGTATTCCATTGGAAGATTTGCTCTTCTTATAACTCTTTGAATTGTTCTCATTAAATCCAAATGAGATATAAATTTAATACTAGATTCTTTAGTGAATTTAATTACATAACGCACCTTCAAAACACTTCCCTTCTTTAAAGTTCACATTTACTCCACATCCTGTACAACCTTTTCTACAGTTTTGAGTAAGTTCTGCCTTTTTTGCTTTTTCATTTTCAATTTCTAAGTATTTTCTATTTACTCCAATATCTATAAAGTCCCATGGAAGTATTTCATCATAATTTCTATCTCTATATACATAGAAATCTTCATCTATATTACATTCCTTCATTGCTTCCATCCATACATCAAAGTTAAAGTACTCTGACCATCCATCAAATTTAGCTCCCTTTTCAAAAGCCTTAATTAAAAGTTCACAAGTTCTTCTATCACCTCTTGCAAAAACAGCTTCCATAAATGAAGTTTTTTGCTCATGATAGTTATAGTTTATCGCTCTTGATTTTATTGCACCTTTTACTGCATCAATCTTATTCCAAATTTCGTCCGGTCTAGCCATTGGAGCCCATTGAAATGGAGTAAATGGCTTTGGTACTAGTATTGATGTACTTACTGTAATTTTTAATCCTTTTGCTCTCTTTTCTTTAGGAATACCATAATAAACATTTGCCATTTTCTCTGCAAGCTCACCTATACCAGCAGCATCTTCTATCTCTTCATAAGGAAGACCTATCATAAAGTATAATTTAATAGTGCTCCATCCTGATTCGAAAGCATTTTTAGTAGCTTCTAATATTCTTTCTTCTGTAAGCCCTTTATTTATAATATCTCTCATTCTTTGGGAACCAGCTTCTGGTGCAAAAGTTAATCCTGTCTTTCTAACCTTTTGTATTTCCTTTATTAAATCAACTGAAAAAGCATCTACTCTTATAGATGGTAGTGCTACCCCTACATTTTTATTACTATGTTCTAAAATCAAGTTGCTTACAAGATTTTGTATATCTGAATAATCACAAATACTTAATGATGCTAAAGATACTTCTTGATATCCTGTTGCATCTATCATTTTTCTTGCTTGATCTAATAATGTATTAGTAGTCTTTTCTCTAACAGGTCTATAAATCATTCCAGCTTGACAAAATCTACATCCATTTGTACATCCTCTTGAAGTTTCTAAAACAACTCTATCATGTACAATTTCTGAATATGGAACTATCATGTCTAATGGAAAATCTACCTTATCAAAATTATTAACTATTCTTTTCTTAACTTTAGCTGGAACATCATCAAATTTAGGTTTAAATTCTTTTATTGTTTTATCGTCTTTATATGTAACTTCATATAAAGAAGGAACATATACTCCTTCTATCTTTGATATTTCTCTTAAAAATTCCTGTTTCTTTCCCTTACCTTTATACTTCTTATAAATATCAAGAACTTCATTCATTATTTCTTCGCCTTCACCAATCTCAAAGAAATCTACTATATCATATAATGGTTCTGGATTATATGCACAAGGCCCACCAGCCATAACTATTGGTTCATCTTCTCCTCTTTTTGAAGCTCTTATTGTAATATTAGCCATATCTAACATATTCAATATGTTTGTATAACTCATTTCATACTGAAGAGTAAATCCTAATATATCAAACTCTGAAATAGGATCTTTAGTTTCTAGAGTCATTAAGGGAATTTCATTTTTTCTAAGCTCAGCTTCCATATCTGGCCATGGTGCAAATACTCTTTCACAATATGTATCTTTTCTTTCATTTATTGTATGATAAAGTATTCTTGTTCCTAAGTGAGACATTCCTACCTCATATACATCTGGAAAACAAAATGCAAATCTTATGTCAACATCTTCTGGATTCTTAATTACTTGGTTTAACTCTCCACCAACATATCTCGATGGTTTTTCAACCTTATGTAAAATATGATCTGTAATTTTTCTCATAATATTTCCTCCTAAAGTGAGAATTCAAAATGGCTGTCGTAAGACAGCCATAAAAAATTAACAATTTTATTTTAAAACTCTCATATAAGTTTTTTTCCTTAATTTTTTCATTCTTTCATTCTTTGATTTTCTATAGCCAGTATCTTTTCTATTCTAGCATATATGCCTCTAAAAAGTAAATCCATTCCTCATCATATAATAATTAATAAATAAATCCTATCCTAATATATAATTTATTTTCGATTTATATACTCCTCCAAAGTCATATTCCCATAAACCTTTAATGCATCAATTAATTCATCTTCATTTAATATATAGATAAGTTTCATATCATCGTCTAAAATATAAAATGTATTAAACTTATTTCTATCAACTAAAGCTAATACATTAACAAGCCCCTGCTTGTAATACACTGATATAGTTTTATTTTCTATATATTTATTCTTTAAAAGATTATTTCTTTTCTTAACTATGTTTCCCATAGTTATATACATTGTAGTGTGCTCTTCTATTCTAGTAATATATATTATGATTATCGCACCTATAATCATACTGATATTTAGACTATGTAGAAATATATAAATAAGAGTTGCTATTACCATAAATAAGATTGCTATAAAATAGCTAATTATACTAATTACTTTTTGAGCCTTTTTAAATAACATTTTCTTTGAAAGAAGAATTTCAAATACTCTTGAACCATCCAATGGGTATGCAGGTAGTAAATTGAATATTGCCAAACCTATGTTTAAATTCATACTCGTTTCTATAAAATTAGTATTATATCTAATATTAATAGTATAGAAAGTAATTGCAAGAAAAATATTTAGTAGTGCTCCTGATAAATAAACTAATATCTTTTGACTACTCTTTAAACTATCTATATCTAAAAGATCTGCCCTCATTCCAAATACATGAAGCTCGATATTATAAAATTTGCAACCAAACTTTAATGCCACTAGTATGTGTACTAGTTCATGTAAGAATACCCATAAAAGAGCAAATATAAACATGCTATTATAACTGCAAACTAATATTATTAATATTATTTCTGCAAGTATTTTTTTTGCCTCTCTCTTCATTTATATCTCCCTAAAAATTGCTACCTTCTCTATAAATCACCTTCTATTTTTAATATCCTTTAATTTATAATTCCAATTCTTTAATTTCGCCCATTACATCAGTATATTTTTCTTCTATAATATTAAATACACTTTTATAATCAATTCCCATCTTTTCCATACCAACTAGTAAAGTATCATATTTGAAATTACTAGTAACTGCACCCTTACATATTTTATAAATCTTATTTGCTTCAGTATTCGGTACAGTTTTTAATGTGAAAACTGCCAAAAACAATATAAAAGTGCATATTAATCTAAGAATGAACTTATCTATATATCCCATATTCTTTTTTGCTGTATTCATACCATAACTTCCTCTTCGATAAGTAAAATCCTGTACATTTCTAGCACTTGGATATATATCTTCTCTTGCGCTGTTAATCTTATTATTTACTGGTGTTTTTCCTTTTACTTTTCTTCTTATTTTATCATAATAATCTTTATACTCCTCTCTATATCTTTCCATTAACTCACTCCTAACTCTTAATATTGTATTTATATTTTAAATACTAAAAATTTATGCTATTTATAATACAATTTCAAATCATTAAATTGTTATATTTAGCAAAAAGTTAACATATGCCAATTTACTTATGACCTCATTTCACTCTAAGTTAATGAAACCTAACATATGTCCCCACTTGAGAACTTAAGAAAGGAAATAATAAAAGAGTTATAAAAGGTTTAATTCCTTCTATAACTCTATCACTTCTAAAAATATATTTTCTTTCTTCTCATTCCAACATTTAAAACCAAACCTATTGACATTACAGTAGTAAGCAATGATGTTCCACCATAACTAAGTAAAGGTAACGTTATACCTGTTATTGGCATAAGTCCTATTGTCATTCCGATATTTTGCATAAGAGCAAATAGAAAATATGCTACAAGCCCAACACAAATTATTGAACCAAAAGTATCTTTAGCGGTTCTTCCTATTGCTATCATTCTCGAAATTAACATTCCATAAAGCAATAATAAAAATGCTGCTCCTACTAGTCCCCATTGTTCTCCTATGCTTGCAAAAATAAAGTCAGTTTGAACTTCTGGTACATATTGTGCTGCATAACCTACTGAATTTTCTTTAGTTACTGAGCCTTTTAACCCTAAAGTTCCACCATTCCCTATACTTATAAGAGATTGCCTTAGCTGATAACCGGATTGTGATGTATCTGATTCAGGATCTAAAAATGAAGTTACTCTTTTCATTTGATAACTTTGTATTAGCCCTAAATTCCAAGCTAATACAACAACTAATATTAATGATAAAATTCCGCCACCAATAATTCTTAAATCTAATCCCGCTATGAAAAATATACCCACGACTATAAAAAATAAAACCATGGTCATTCCCATATCTGGTTGTATTACTATAAATACTGCTGGAACTATAGCGTAAAAAGCCATCTTTAAGAAGTTTTTCAACTCATTTATTGTTCCATCCATCTCTTCTAGTGTTTTACCAAGCATCATTATAGTTGCCATCTTTGCTAATTCCGATGGTTGAAAAGATAATGGT